>CALUYR010000136.1 GCA_944325045.1 Candidatus Gastranaerophilales bacterium | reverse complement strand
CGTTATCTGCATCAGCGTCGTTATCCGCATCAGCGTCGTTATCCGCATCGGCGTCGTTATCCGCATCGGCGTCGTTATCCGCATCAGCGTCGTTATCCGCATCAGCATCAGAATCATCATCCGACTCTTCCGGTACAATTAAGTGATCATCATCTTCGTCGTTATAGTCAGGGTTCTTTTCCTGGATACTTCCGCCTTCATAATAGTTTCTTTCGTGTTCATCTCTGCCTATCGCTGTAACATCATCAGGCCTTACTGCATTTGCACGAATATATACTGTTGATCCGTCTGTACTGATCATCGGAGTTGTTGTACTGTCCTGTTCGTAATATGTTTTTCCTTCCGGGTTACGGTCTTTTCCCATGTGGAACCTGTAACCACCGGCGGCAATTTCATCTGCTGTCATGTTAATTGCAGGTGTTTTTTCAGGTTGCCCTTGAACTTTGGCATTTTTTATTACAAGTTCAGAGTTTGCATAACCAAGATATCCGTCTAAATCAACCGGAGCACTGACTCTTGTATTCGGATTAATGTCCAATACTTTAATGTTTGGTGTGTCAGGTGTTATTCCTCCGTTCAGCCCGTAGTAATCATAAGGTGTATTTGGCACGGTTCCGAGATTTTCTATGTACATTTTTGCGCCGCGTGTAATTATATCCATATTTTTTGCAGCTGTTGTTTCATTTATGTATGTATTTCCTGAAAATTCCGCATCTATACTCCCGTTTTTGGATATCATTGAGCATACATTCGTGTCATACTTGTCATCCTGTCCTTTTATATTGATATTTCCTATTGCAAGTACATCCATCCCGTATTTTGCGTTTGGGGTGTAAGTTGCTTTATCAAAGTTATATCCGTTTAGATTAAATTTACCTTCTGTTTGGTTAAATGTAAGTTTATTATCTTTTTCCCCGATATTTCCGCTTGCGATTAACGAAATTCCTTTACCTTCAACGTTTGCAACTGATGAGTTGTTTGAGGCATTTAGTATTGAATACGGATGTTGCCCTTTAACAGATGAATCCGCAAGCAGAATAGTTCTGCCGTCGGCTTTTATGTGATTAACGTTCATATCGGAATCCAAGGCGGCCATGTTTATAACAAGATCTCCGGTTTTGTTATTTTTGACTGTTTCTGCCGTATAAGTACCATCAATATTGGCATTAATTGACTTGGTAAGGTCTCTTGCATCCGCGCCTATTCCGGTGCAAACCCCGTCTTTGCAAGGCCCGACTTCTTTACCGATTGTTCCGTCCTCAACGTGAATATTTAAATCCCCGCCATTTTTTGTGGTAATTAATGTCTTTGCTACTCCGGCGTTATATAGGCTTCCGTTTTTAATATTGATATTTACGTCGCCGCCGTTAGAAGTCAAATATTCTTTGTTACTGCTTGTATCACCGATTATTACATCGGAATTTTGGTTTTCAATTTTAATATCTTTTGAATTTACAAGGCCGGCGATTTTTATCCCGTCTGAACCAGTGTTGCCAATATATGTTGTTTGGTTGTCATCAAGTTTAGCGCTTGAGGCAATATCGACTCCGCCGTTTGAATTTTGGATCACCGTATCTCCGTCTATATTTTGAACTTCTCCGGCAAGAGATATCCCCTGACTTCCTTTATTTTCAAAAGTTACGTCACCTTGAGCAAAATTCTTAACAATACTGCCTTTGTCAGCTTTTATTCCGCCGTTGCTGCCGTATGCTGTTATAGAGACAACTCCGTTATCACTTTTGATTGAACTTCCGTCTGATACATCGGTTTTTACAAGATTATTAAAAAGCAGCTCTGCCGCTTTATATGAACTATCTGTGGACATATCTGCTATGTCATAACGCCGGTTTGGAAGTCCGGTAACCGGATTTGTAGTGGCTCCGCAGTCGTTAGGATCATTGACAGAGCTATTTTCTGGTGTGAATGCCTGATCGCTTTTTACACCTGTCAATACTCTTCCTGTTGAACCAAGCGCAATATTTCCTGCATCAATATTTACGTTATTTCTTGCAAGAACCCGGCCGTTTATTGTTACATCGCCTGCTCCCATACTTGTTGTAATTAAGTCTTGATACTCTTTTGTTCCGGGATGCGCAAGTATCGGGGCATATTCGTTTATTTTCCCGCTGAATTTATTAAAATCTTCTTGTTTAGGTGTCATAACTGTAAGCGATCCAACGTTAAGAAGTCCGCTTGCCCCTACAACCATTCCGTTCGGTGACACAAATACCGCGTGTCCGTTGTAGAACCCTCCGTCCCGCATAGAGTTTACTATCCCGTTAATGTTTATTTGATTATTAACCAGGTTTACAAAATGTTCTATATCCTGGCCGCGGTAGTTAAATATAAGGTTTGCAATATCTCCCTTATCAAGGTTGAAGTTCTCGTAATTCCTAAAACCCACATCTCCGTTATGAGCCTGCGGCGCCAGATTAAATATCTGGTTCCCGTTTGCCCCGTTTATAAGGCTGTCTCCGGTTATTCCGCCGGCGCCTGATATTGTGCTTGCTATTACCGGTAGCAATGACTGTTGGGCAATCATTGAAAATGATAATATTGAAACAATTATTCTTCTCTTTCCGGATGTAAGTTTTGACATCATACTTCCTTTCAATTTTTATTTTTGGATAGTTATAAATTTACCAGCTATGTTAGGATATTTAATCTAAAATTTTAATCTAATACACACATTTTACGTTTGAATTTTATCACCCACATAGTCAGATTACCAGTGTGTATCTGTAGAATATTAACGTTTTTTTACATGCCGAAGCATGCTTTATATTATAAATCTCTGAAGATTTTTTTTTGCTATTTGTAAAGGGAGGGCCGGCTTGTATAAGCCGGCCCTCCCTCAAAATTTTATTCATCAATATTGTCTGGTTTAGTAAGCTGATGTACAAAGAAGTAAAGCCCGTAGAAGAATAGCAGCATCAATCCCATCTGCATGAGGTCAGGAACCGCATTCCGCTGGTGTGTAAGGTATTTATACAGTATATTTATCGGCACAAACGCTATGAACATACATAACAGCTGTCTGTATGGGAACAGCATTCCCAAATCAGGTATTACTATTATTGTGCTCAGGAAGAAATATAAGAAGTTTGCGCATAAAGTAGCAATCCCTACACCTTCAAGTCCGAATATCGGAATAAGTGATATTGTAAGCACCACATTTGTAATTCCTGAAAGTAATTTTATAATAAATTCAATATAAGTTTTCTGCGCGAGATGATACTGCAGCGTTGTATAATCAGCCAGCCCCATAAAAAATGTTCCGAATGCAAAGTATGGTATTAATCTGTATGCCTGATAAAAATTTTCATTTGCCAGAAGATGTATAATTTCCTGGGAATACAAAGCCATTACAACGACTACCGGAATTGCAACAAGCATATAATATCCTGAAAATCTTGATATAATAGGCCGTACATCAATTTTAGCTTCATACATCCTTATAATCCGGGGGATTGCAGCCACTGTAATTATTGAAAAAATCGTCATTAACAGCGGCAGCGTTGCTCCGTATGCAACTCCGACATACGCAACATCCGTAAATCCGCTTATGTTATTCATTATAAATTTGTTGCTTTGATTTATAATCCAGGCACTAAGCGAGGTAGCTGCTATCGGCACTCCGTAAAGTATTATCGGCAATATTCCGGCCCAGCTCAGCTTCGGTTTCCTGAAAAATATAAGTATTTTACTTTGGTATATAAGCAAAATATCTATTAATGAGATGGAAACACCCATTGCAAGCAGCATTGCCATTGCTCCCATGTGGAATACTTTGATAAAGAATATTGACAAACCGATTGTTAAAAATTGGTTTAATATTGTTGAGAACGTGTATGATATTGATTTAAGCTGTGCTCTCAAGATCTGGAAAAGCAATGCCCTGATTGCAACCGGAATTATCAGAAATAGTACTGCAAAGAAATACTTCGGATTTATTTTAAAGAAAGATATAAAATAATTCTGGAATATCAGGCACAGTATAAACATTGTTATGATGTTCATCGTAAGTATTGATACAAGTACGGACAGATACTTTGAAACATCATTTACCAGCTGGGCCTGTCTGAAAAATCTAAGGCCGGAAAGCCCTACCCAGTCCGAAAATATTATGCATAAAAAAGACAAAAATGCTATGGATAATGAGTAAATTCCATATTGTTCCGGCGGCAGAAGGCTTGTGTATATAGGTATTATAATTGCATTGCCAACTGTTCCTATAATTTTTGACGGGGAATATTTTATTATATCTTTAAATATTCCGTTTAATTGCTTTTTTTCCTCTTCCTTATTTTCTATAAATTCCATATTTACCCCTTTACCTGGATTTATTATACTACAAAAGATTTTATTCGCAAAGGTGTATTGCGCGTAAAAATCCTCTGTAAATACGCCGGAGTTTTGCGGGAGGCAGAGGTTTATATTTCTGAATATTCTAATTCTATTTCAAATTCTGTTTTCTTTGATGTTGACTCTTTGAGCTGCAGGCTGGCATTTTGTGCTTCAAGATTTTTTTTACAAAGATAAAGTCCTATTCCCGAACCTTTTTTCTTTGTTGTAAAACCGTCATTAAATATTTCTTTTTGCTGATTGGCGCTAATTGCTTTACCATTGTTTGATATGCTGATTTTGAGTTTATCATCAATAATTTTTGTTTTAACTTTGATAATTCCTTTATTCTCAATTGCTTCAACTGCATTTTTTAAGAGGTTAATAATGCAGGCTTCAAACTTATTTTCATCAACATAAATATTCACATCCCTATCAAGGATGGGAAGTATTTCAATATTTTTTTCATATATATATATATAAGAAAGTTTTATACACTCAGTAAGCAGCAAGTTGACCGAGCACATACGCGGTGAAAAATTATTGAGTGATTTAAGGTCTATTAATGTATTGCTGATTAGTCTGGCGGCTTTTTGTATACAGTTAAGCGCGTTATCTATTGAAGGATTTTCGATATTATTTTTCACAAGATTTTTTCTGATAACTTCGCAATATACGTCGCAAATTGAAATTTGATTCCGTATTTCATGGGCAATACACCTTGCCTGTTCTTGTATTAATTCTTTTTCGGGCTGCATTATAACTCCTTTGGGTGCTGTTTGGTATCGTTTTCTAAAATAAAGGTTTGGCTTTATTTCTCCAGCCAAACCCTTCACAAAACTATATCCCTATCTCATTTTCGTTAATTTATTATTTTTAAATCCGGAAATTATGCAGAGATTTTCGCACGGATTTTCTTTCCAAAACCGTTATTAAGTGCATAAAGTACAGCTTGAGTTCTGTCATTTACCTGTAATTTTTGGAAAATGTTGTTTACGTGTGTCTTAACAGTAGTTTCTGATATAAACAATTTTCCGGCAATACCCTTGTAGTTATTACCCTGGGTGAGGAGTTCAAGAACTTCTTCTTCTCTTGATGTAAGGTATGTAAGAAGGTTTTCTTCCGGAATAGCTGCGGATTCTTCTTTGAATGATTGGTGGAAAT
>CALUYR010000135.1 GCA_944325045.1 Candidatus Gastranaerophilales bacterium | reverse complement strand
ATGTCTGTGCAGTAAGAATGATCAAAGAAGTCGGAATTCGTGCGGTAATCCATACAGCCAGAACTTTAGGAATATCAACCCCGCTTGAATATGACTACACAATTGCACTCGGATCAAACGGAAGCAAACTGTTTGAACTTACCCGTGCATACGGAGCATTTGCAAACGGCGGATATTTAGTTCAGCCGTACGCAATCGAAAGAATTGAAACCTCCCGCGGAAAAGTTGTATATCGCGCGCCAAAAACAAAAGTTTCAAGACAGTTAAGCCTCAAAACAGCTGCTGAAATGACTGCAATGTTAAAAACAGTTGTCACTAAAGGAACAGGACGAGCTGCAAATATTGGGATCCCTTGTGCCGGAAAAACCGGGACAACCGACGATTATAAAGATGCAAGTTTTGTAGGCTACACTCCGACAATAGTAACAGGTGTCTGGGTCGGAAATGATGACAACACAACAACCAGATCAGTTCAAGGCGGTACAGTTCCGGCACTTATATGGCGCGATGTTATGAAAACAACAATTGAAGAATACGGAAAAGCTGATTTCAATTATCCTGAAATTGAATTGATACCATCATCAGCATTAAAACAGCCGGCAGAAGAAAAATCTGAAGATAAAACAGATCCAAACCCAACAGATCCGGCAGCCGAAGAAAAACAACAGTCAACTGAGGTTTCCAATGCGTCATCTTCTGCTACACAAAAACAAAACCAAACATCAGCCCCGGTTCCTGCACAGCAGGCAGCACCGCCTGCACCGATACCTATGGCTGCACCGGAGAACCTAAGATAATATGATTAATTACGTAACCCATATTGGAACAGATGAATCCGGCAAAGGTGATTTTTTCGGCCCGCTTGTAATTGCAGGGGTTATGGTTGATGAAAAAGCTGCTGAAATCTTTATTGAAGCCGGGATAAAAGACAGCAAAAAAATTACCGATAAAAAAATTCTTAAACTGGAACCTATTATAAAACAACACTCAATTTATTCTGTTGTTGCAATTTCCAATGAAAAATATAATCAGCTTTATGCAAGTATACGAAATCTGAACAAACTCTTGGCCTGGGGGCATGCAAGAGTAATCGAAAATGTTTTAGCAAAACAGAGTTGCGAATATGCATTATCAGATAAATTCGGAGACGAAGGTCTTATAAAATCCGCACTAATGGAAAAAGGAAAAAGTATAAGGCTTGAACAAATGGTAAGAGCAGAAAGCGATGTTGCAGTTGCTGCAGCCTCTGTTCTTGCCAGGGCAGTATTTGTACATAAAATTCAAGATCTTGAAGATAAGTACGGAATAACCTTTCCAAAAGGATGCGCTCCGCAAGTTAAAGACGCGGCAAAAGAGTTCATAGCAAAATTTGGCAAGGACAGACTTTGTGAAGTATGTAAAACACATTTCAAAACTTACAATGAAGTATAAGTATAAATAACGTCCGCTATAAAATCCGGCAAGAGGGAATTGGTTTACACGCCAGCCTGATTTATTCGCCCTTACCGTTTCCGGTAAAACCGGTTTTTATAATATTTTTGCCGAATTTAGTTTCCAATTTGTCAAGGCAAGCAGCCAATCGCTTATTCTTATTATCTTCGTCGCTGTCAGAGAAAAGAAAAAGCTGCTCCGCATTATCGTAAGTTATATTATCAAGAATAACTCCCGAACTTCTGTATAAAACTGACGGAGAATAAATTTTTTCAAGCAGTGAGAAAACAATATCCGAAACTTCCCACTCATAGCAAGTAGGTTTTTCAAGAACTTTCTTTTCTACATAAACCCTGAAATCTTTTGTTCGAAGCATTACACTTATAACAGAAGATTTTGCCCCAAGCCGCCTGAGTTTTGCGCAACTGCGGTGAATGTGATAATTAAGCGAATTTTTTATAAAATTTATATCAGAAGTAAAAGTTCCGAGCGCGCTGGTATTCTGTATAGATTTTGGGAGCTTAACCTCATTTGTAACCGGCGAAACCATTTCCCCAAGAAGTTCATGTTTCATTTCCAGCCCTTTAATTCCTACACGTTTGGAAAGCCATTCATCTGACTGGCACACCAGCTCGTAAGCCGTAATAATTCCTGATCTGTGAAATAGTTTTGTTAAATTTCTGCCGATCCCCCAAATTTCTTCTATTGAAGTTTTTTGTAACTCTTCCTTTGCAAACCGCGGATGGATCGCATAAACTCCGCAGTTTTCTGTTTTAGCCTTGTCAGAAGCCAGTTTTGCAAGAGTTTTTGACGAGCTCATTCCGATTGAAACATTAATATCCAACTCCTCCTTAATCCGCTGTCTTATAAATGCAGCAAGATCTATATATTCCATTTTATAAAGTCTTTTTAAACCGGTAAGTTCAACAAAAGCTTCATCAATTGAGTATACCTCCACAGTCGGAGAAAAGGTTTTTAGAAAATTCATAACCTGACCGGAAATATCTGCATATAAATCGTGATTCGCAACAATATAAATTCCTTTAGAATGTTCTTTTTGGGCAATAAAAAACGGTTCACCCATTTTAACACCAAGCTTTTTAGCCTCTTTGGAACGGGATATAACACAACCGTCTTTGTTTGAGATAACAGAAACGGGTTTCCCTTTAAGATCAGGGTTAACTTTCTGCTCACAGCAGACAAAAAACGAATCGCAATCAACAAGTGCAATAACATTTCTGGACATAACAACAGTATAACCTGATTTTTTACGTAGTCAAGCAGCAAATTTGATGATCAAGAACAGTTATAGTTCAGAACAACTCACTTTCCACAAAACCGGTAAGGTCTAATCCAGCCTGAAATTGAATACATTCCGGATTGATTGAATACTTTTTTGTTTATCAAATCGGCTTATAAATCAGGCAGCTTTGTTAGTTTCTACCGGCTGTTTTGCAGCTTCATTCTTTTTCTTGTTTTCAAGATACCAGTTACAGAGCCAGTTTGTAGGTTTAACAACTACAAGCGGAACAAAGAAACGGTATATAAAGCCAAAGACAAGAATTGAACGTAATGCACCAAAACCTTTACTTCTGATTTTGAGTTTAGCAAGTGCGTCCTCATCCATTACATGGTTCTTACCGAATTTATCAATATAATCATCTATTGACCATTTCGGCTGTTGAAGTTCTTTGGCCAGGTTTTTATTTTTCTCGGCAATTTCCGCATTTTTCTTCACCATGCCATCCCATACAGCACAGCCTTCCGGTGAAAGTTTAAGGTATTGTTCATGTTTCTTTTTCCACCAGTCTTTGATTTTTGAATCAAGGGTATATGCCATGATAGTTGAAATAATGAATGTAAATGCCTGGTTTGCAGCAAGAGTTTTTTTACGGTCTTTATCCATATCTTTGTTCGATAATGTTTGTTTAACATACATGCCGCTTGTTATTGCCGAACCTACAGCAAGGAAATGCTTAATTGCATTTTCACTATTACGGAATAAATAACCAAGCTTATCAATAAGTCTGTTGTTGAAAACCGGCCGGCACACGTGGACACCTACCTGATTACAGAAACCGTCATATGCTGAAGATATTCCGGTGAATGACTGGTTTTTTTGATTATTTTGCCGTGAATTTTTAATGTTATTATAATTATTATTGAGTTTATAGGAAGAATTAACTGTAATGTTCATTATTTTACACCTCCCATAAAATCATTCATAGACGTTGTAACAAAAAACCGATCAGCTTGAAGATTATCTTCTTGATTTTGCGGGGTTTGGTTTTGCTGTGGTTGTTTCATCACTGTTTTTTTCGATTGTTTTTCCAGATGGAAAACGTATTTCAAAATAGGCGGGATAAGAGCTATTGTTAAAGCTGCACGAGGGATAGCAATTACCCATTCTGTAACGTTATGCATTGATGTTTCAATTCCCTTAACAACTTTTTCAAGATTTCTGATCTTATCATAAATTTTACCGCGTTCAACAAAATCTGTTACTGAAGATAACTGATGTTTCAGGGCATTTATTTCATCAACTTTATCTGAAACGATAGTTAAACCTTTTTTGAGTTTTCTGATTTGGATAGGCTCCCCGTTATTTTTTCTCATATATTCAGCGATTTCTTCTTTAGACAATTTATCATAATCTTGTTGACGCATTTTTTTAGCGTCTTTGAATATGTAATTAATACCTGAATCCAGCGGAGTAGTAATCAAGGTTGAGAACCCGAACCCGATTAAACCGGAAGCCATTGAATGCCCAGCTGCATAGATTTTATCTTCCTTATCTTTCTTACCAGGCAGAGAAATTGTTATAGCCGGTCTGAGACCACCTGCAAGGAAAAGTCCGATAAGAGAGGACGCTGCGACATTGTGCTTGCCGGAAAAACCGGTAAGCCAGTCAAAAGCTCTGTTATCCATTATTTTTTCCATAAACGACTTAGCGGCAGCCTCACTCCTATTATGTAAGCCACCGCTAAAATTCACATTATATTCATTTTTATCATTTTTCTGCCCGCACACCTCGGCATTATTATCCTTCAATCTGTTTGAGGGCGCCGGATCATACTCACGCGACAATCGCTTCTTTCGGGTAAAATTGTAATTTATTGGTTGTATATTCATGTTCCACCATTTATGACTACTACATTTATTGTAAAACAAATAAAAAAAAATTTTGCTAGCGATTTTAAAAAAGTTTACATTTCATTTTTAGCACACCGCTGAAAGGCTTTTTACAAAGGGGAAAAAGCTTATTTTTTAATGTTTACAATTAGTGTAAAAATAACACTAAAAGAAATATTCCATATAACTGATGGATATAAAACATACTTATAAGACTTAGACAGAAATATTTACCAAGGGTAATCATCTTTTATTTCCCAGCCGTCAACCATGATAAGTGCACCGCAGAGACCACCTGCATAAGAACCGCTGCTTTCTTTACTGCAACCCATAATATTAAGCCCTTGCGGCAAATTTCCTGTCCCGGATTTTAAAGAATCTCTTGTCGGCGGATATTTTACACCAAGACCAGCAGGAAATATGCCAATCTTTTCCACACCTTGTACGGCAGAACCAGAAATAGTATAATTATCATCAAATTGCATTTGAAAGATAAATATATCTTTTCCAAACTTTCCATCACCTTTTTCCGGGCCGTCAATATCAATATAAATCCAGCCACCATTGCCGGTACCATGTGTCCAGAATAAAACAGAATATCCACTTGCAGTTATAAATGAAGTCATTCCTTCTTGGGGATTATTGATATAAGTTATTGGGGCACCGTTTATATTTGAAATTTTGCTGAAGCACTCTTCATTTGAAGGCTTACACTTTTTTATTATCCTAAAATATTTCATAAAATAATCATTAGCAAATTCATCTCTGGAATCTGGCGTATCTTCAAAATGCCAGCCGGACAGTTCGCCGTTTTCGGTTTCTGAAAGTTTTATAGCCTGATTAATTTCTGAGTATGCTTTTTTCAATTGTGTTACTGTTTGTTTTTTTCGGTAATTAGCAAACAGTGTCGGCAACGTCATAGCAGCAACCACACCGATTATGCCGAACGTGATGAGAACTTCCGCAAGAGAAAACGC
>CALUYR010000134.1 GCA_944325045.1 Candidatus Gastranaerophilales bacterium | reverse complement strand
ATCGTCCGAATCAATATGGCAAAGATTATTTTGTTGCAAGTGTTAGTAAAAAAGGAATTATTCCGGACGGGTTATCCAAATCATTTGATGAGATTAATTCTGATTGCTCTAAAAATGGGGGAGGAATTTTGTGTTTCGCTAAAATAGTTCGTGACGGCTGGCAGATTAAAGACGATTACCCATGGTAAAAAAAATATTACGGCGATTAACCTCATAAATTGTAGTATATAATACCAAAAACAACTTGCAAATAGACTGTTCACTTCTGTCGCTTTAAGATGGATATTCAGCCGGGAAATACCGGAGGAGTATCCGTCCAAGCCTTGACCGGAATAACTTCTGCCTTATTTTACTCTTGAAAAAACTTCTACATTGATGTCGTCAAAAGTATTTGAGTTAAAATACGCGCACGAGGCAACCATCGCTGCATTATCAGTACAATACTTCATCGGCGGAGCAAAAACTTTATAGCCCTCATCAGAAAGCGCAAACATTTTTTTTCTTATTTCTGAATTTGCCGCAACACCGCCTGCAATAACAACTTGAGTATATCCGGATTTTTCAAGTGCTTTTTTTACTTTTTTTACAAGAGTAGAAGAAACACATTCCTGAAAACTGGCGCAAATATCTTTTACAGGAAGATCTTTTCCATCAAAAGAGTTAACAAGTCTTAAGACAGCAGTTTTGAGTCCGCTGAAGCTAAAGTCAAATTCATCGACTTTTGCCTGAGGAAGTTTAAATGCCTTGGGATTGCCTTCCTGCGCCATTTTATCTAACTTAGGCCCGCCCGGGTACGGGAGTCCGATAAGTCTTGCAACCTTATCGTACGCTTCTCCGACAGCATCATCAATTGTTTCCCCGATAATAACCTGCTCGGAATAAGATTTGACATCAATTATCTGTGTGTGCCCGCCGCTTACCAGCAAAGCAATGAACGGAGGCTTTAAATCAGTATCGAGATAATTTGCACAAAGGTGAGCATTCAAGTGGTTAACACCAATAAAAGGTTTGTCATAGACTAAAGCAAGCGTTTTCGCTGCATTTAAACCCACCAGCAGACATCCGACCAGCCCGGGGCCTACTGTTCCGGCAAAGGCTGTTATATCTTCAGGCTTAATTCCTTCTGTCGATTCCGCTTGCTTAAAAGCTTCTTCCACAACAATGTTAATGGAATCCAAGTGTTCTCTTGCCGCAATTTCAGGTATTACCCCGCCGAATTGTGCGTGTGTTTTAATCTGAGAGGCAACAACATTTGCAATAACCTCTCGTCCGTTCTTGACAATTGCACAAGCCGTTTCATCACAGCTTGATTCTATTGCCATAATGTAATTATCATATCCGCTGTCAGAACCTATTTGGACTGGTTCATCCGAAAATAATTTCTTTTTTGTCATTTTCATAGTAAAATTATAACACAAATATAAATGCCGGATTAACAAAAGCTTATATAGAATATCAAAAAGAATTATAAAAAGGGATATCAAATGCAATTTATAGACAAGACAAAAATAAGAATAGTCTCAGGCCGCGGCGGCAACGGAATGGTTGCGTGGCGTCGTGAAAAATATGTTGATAAAGGCGGCCCGGCAGGCGGAGACGGTGGTAAAGGCGGTGATGTATATTTAATTGCTGACGAAAATATGTCGACCCTGATGGATTTCAAATATAAATCTGTATTCAAGGCAGATAACGGGGAAAACGGCGGTATAAAAAACTGTCATGGCCGTAGTGTAAAGGATTTGTATATAAAAGTTCCTGCGGGGACTGTAGTAATTGATGTTAAGACCGGTAATACGATAGCCGATCTTACTGAGCATGAACAAAAAGTTATGGTCGCAAAAGGCGGCCGCGGCGGCAGAGGAAATGCGAGGTTTGCAACCGCACAAAAACGTGCGCCTCAGTTTTGTGAACCAGGTGAGCCTCCTATTGAAAGAGAACTCATACTTGAATTAAAACTTATAGCGGATGTAGGTCTTTTAGGAATGCCAAATGCCGGGAAATCAACATTAATAAGCAGAATTAGTTCCGCGAAACCTAAAATTGCCGATTATCCTTTTACTACATTGATTCCGAACCTTGGTGTTGTCCATAAACCATCCGGAGACGGCTTTGTTGTTGCGGATATTCCCGGCCTTATCGAGGGGGCAAGCGATGGTGTCGGATTAGGACACGAATTTCTTAGACATATCGAAAGATGCAGATTCCTGGTTCATCTTGTAGATACAACTGAAGAAAACCCTATTGATAATTATGAGAAAATTAATGCTGAACTAAAAAAACATTCCGAAAAGCTTTCTAATTTATATCAAATTATCGCGCTTAACAAGATTGACGCAATTTCGGATGACAGGCGGAATGAACTTTTAAATGAGTTTAAGAAAAAATCAGAGGATGTTTTTTTGATATCGGCAGTGACAGGTGAAAATGTTGATTCTCTGAAATACTTTATGGGTAAAAAGGTTGATGAAATTGAAAAACCGGTATCCGAAGTAGTAGTTTCAGAGGATATAGGCGCAACTGATAATGACGACAGTGCTTACGAGATAACCAAAGCTGCTAAAGACGTATTCGTAATTGTCGGCGGAAAAATCGGACGTCTTGCACAGGTCACTGATGAGAGAAATCCGGAGCAGGTTATAAGATTCCAGAATATTCTGACAGGTATGGGCGTGTTTGATAAGCTTAAGCGCATGGGAGTAAAAGACGGCGATACAATTATTGTAGGTCATTTGGAATTTGCATATTACTCCGATGAATTTTATGGTTAATCTGATTGCTTAACGGAAAGGTGTTTATATGAGTGTAATAAATGAGAAATTTGTAATACATACTAAGGGAAATACCGATATAATAGATATAACACGGCAGGTTCAGAATGCAGTATATAAACACTCTCTTCAAAGCGGAGTTGTTCATGTATATGCGGCAGGAAGCACTGTCGGAATTACGAATATTGAATTTGAACCCGGGCTTTTGGTGGACTTGCCTGAGGCATTAGAAAAAATTGCGCCGGCTGCTGCACTTTATCACCACGATGAAACCTGGCATGACGGCAACGGTTATGCCCATGTAAGAGCTTCTATTGTGGGAAATAATACCATGGTTCCGCTTGTTGACGGAGCTTTGCAGCTCGGACAGTGGCAGCAGATTGTTTTAATTGATTTTGACAATAAAGCAAGAACTAGAAATATCTGGGTACAAATTGTAACTTAAAATTCTCCGACAGGTTAAAAGTAGTTTAAGTTTTTTATGGTAAGATTTTTGAGAAGAGAGTTATTATGAAAAAATTTATTATATTTTGTTTGTTTATATTAGGATTAATTCTTCCAGCCAGAGCGGAATTGAATCAGGATCTTGAGCTTCCGTCTGAAACCGGAGTAGTTGAATCAGTTCAGTACGAGGATGTTCCTAATTTACAGCAGGGGGCGGATAATGTAAAGCAGATAGTTGCCGTCAAGGTTACCAGCGGAAAGTTTAAAGGAACAGAACGGAATGTTGATAATATGCTTACCGGAAATCCTGCTTATGATATTCCGCTGCAAAAAGGCGACAGGGTAATACTTCATGTTGAAAGTAATTCCGGTCAGGTTCTGTCGGCAGACGATGTAGATTTTTTCATTGCAGACATAAAACGCGATAGAACCCTTATTTGGACAGCCGGAGTGTTTTTTCTCTGTCTGATTTTAGTTGGAAGAAAAAAAGGCGTATTCAGCCTGATTTCAATTCTTGCAACTGTTGCGTTAATATTCTTTTTGCTTGTTCCGTTAATCCTTCATGGTTTTTGTCCGATAGCTTCAACTGTTGTTGTTTGTATTTTATCTTCCATAATCACCATATATCTTGTCGGCGGTTTCAATGCCAAAAGCTCATCCGCAATTTTGGGAACGGTAATAAGCCTGATGATTTCGGGCTTGCTGTCTATGCTTGTAATATTTCTGGCAAGATTAACAGGATTTGCCGGAGAAGAAAATATGTTTTTGTATTCAGCTCATCCCGATTTGAACTTTAAAGGGATTTTGGCCTCATCAATGATTATTGCCGCGCTCGGAGCTTTAATGGATACTTCTGTTTCGATTGCAAGTACAATTAATGAAATATACGAAACTAATAAAAATCTTACGATAAAACAGCTTTTTACTTCAGGCATGAATGTGGGCAGAGATATTATCGGAACGATGTCTAATACTTTAATTCTTGTTTACCTCGGAAGTTCGCTATCCTTAGTTTTGCTGTCAAGCAATATTGACCTCCAAAAGTTTTTTAACCTAAACCAGGTGGCAACAGAAGTTTCATCGGCCCTTACCGGCAGTATCGCAATCCTTGCCTGCGTTCCGGTTACGGCCATTATAGCCGCTTATATGATAAAAAATCAGAAAGATAAAGTTGAATTTGATTTTCACTAATGTTAATAATTTTAAATAAATATTTCTATAATAGCAAAATTTTTTTTTTTATAGTTTTTTGCTATGTGTAGAAAGTATGTAGGAAGATCTTATGAAAATTTACCCTCTGAGTATTTATACAAATTACAAACGTTTTAATACTGAAAATAGCAAGCCTGAGAATAAAATAGTTGAAAATAATTTAAAAAATAAAACCAATTTAATTCCTAATACATATATGTATCCGCTTTTATTCGGCGCCCGTGTTGATAAAGGATTGGAAAGGTTTTACGAAGCCAACAAGGACAGAATGCCTTTGACCGTGAGCGAATACATTGAAAATCTTGATGATAAATCATCCGTATCACCTCTTGAAGCTCACAAAAAAGCTTTTGAACTGCTTGAAATTTCACAAACAATAGATGACATCAAATCAGCTTACCCAAATGAACCTCTGTTCCGCGACCTGATAAATCCCGGAGAATCCAGAGCTACACGTGGGATCCTTAATTCCGTAAAAGAAAATGAAGAGCTTCTTGCCCTTGGTAATCAAGGCGTTCTTAAAGATAAAAGTAATCTTACCGTTTACCTTGTGAAAAAAGTTTTTCTCGAAAATAAAACAATCGAAGAAATTAATGCAGACTTGGAAAAAGATCTTGATGATGACTTTAAAGCTGATTTTAAATTTAAAAATGAGAAATCTCAATACATATATACAAGTACATTAAGTTCTCTTGGAATAAAACCTCCTAAACCCGAATACCGTCAATCATTACGCTACACGCTGGACGGCTACTCGGATGCAATTGGTGAAAAAATTTCTGCAGGTCAGCGTGCATTTTGGGATTCAATGCCGCCTGAGGAAAGAACAGCACGCAATAAAAAATCAGTGGAAAAATTCGAAAATTGGTGGTATTCCCATACTAAAAACGAAATCCTTGATATGATTGCAGCTCAGACAACAGCGCTGGAGATGCTGAATGATTTCAAGAAGTTTCAACGCGGCGGAACTTCCAAACCGAAATCAAAGTCAGTTCAGCAGGAAAATCCGGTTTCAGAAACTTCTAAACCAGTCAAAACAGGTTCCGATAAACTGAGCCGTGACGAGCTTTTTATAAAATGGGCGACAAACAATCTTAAGTTATATATAGAAAATCTTTCTGAGGCAGAAAAGGATACTCTTCATATAAAACGAATGCAAAGACTGGTTACCCGCTGGGAGCAAATGAGTCCGGAAGCAAGAACTGATTAT
>CALUYR010000133.1 GCA_944325045.1 Candidatus Gastranaerophilales bacterium | reverse complement strand
ATGCGTTGCTATTATTGGCTTTCCCATGCTTTTATCCTCCTTTTTCCTCCATTATAACCTATTTTTTTATTTTTGCAAGGGGTGGCAGCCTCCCCCACTTCAAAAACAAGGTTAGGCAAATAAGCCACAAGACAAATAGCGTTCGCCAAAATCAGGTAAAATTGCGACTATAACTTTGCCTTTATTTTCAGGCAGGGCAGACAATTTTAAAGCCGCAAAAATATTTGCTCCGCCCGAAACTCCGGTAAGAATCCCTTCTTCTTTTGCAAGTCTGCGAACTGTTTTGACCGCATCGTCATCTTTGACCGGAATTATTTCATCTATAACTGAAGAGTCAAAATTTTCCGGAATAAAATTGGCTCCTATTCCCTGAATTTTATGAGGTCCGGCTTCTTTTCCTGCCAACACCTGGGAAGAAAAGGGTTCCACCGCAACTGCTTTAATATCAGGATTTTTAGTTTTTAATCCCTTTGCAATTCCACAAATAGTTCCTCCGGTACCAACCCCTGCAACAACAATACCAACCTTTCCGTCAGTGTCTTTCCAAATTTCTTCGGCAGTGTGAATATGGCTCTGCGGGTTTGCCGGATTGGAAAACTGCTGCGGAATAAATGAATCAGGGATCTGTTTATGTAATTCTTCGGCCTTATCAACCGCGCCCTGCATGCCTTTATCACCATCTGTTAAAACGATATCTGCCCCGTAAGCTTTAAGAAGCATACGCCTTTCCTTACTCATTGTATCCGGCATTGTGAGAATCATTCTGTAACCTTTAATTGCGCAGACACAAGCAAGTCCGATACCGGTATTTCCGCTTGTAGGTTCAATTATTACTGTATTTTTGTTAATCAATCCTTCTCGTTCAGCCTGCTCTATCATATAGAGTGCCGGCCTATCCTTAACTGATCCTGACGGATTTCTGCATTCCAGCTTTCCTGCGACTAAAGCATAACCGTCGTTTAATTTATTAATTTTTACAAGAGGAGTATTTCCAACAAGCTCCAATAGATTTTCAGCAACCTTCATAACCCGCCTCCTTTTAAGTTTCAATTAAATATATGATAATATTACTATAAAAAAATTTTTGTAGTATTATTATAAAGGATATTAAGAAAGCTGGAACATGATAACTAAAATTAAAAACTTTATAAATTCACACTTTGATTTTGTAATATATCCCGTAACCTGGGCCGCAATATTAACGGCTTTGGCAGTTGTGCCTTGCGTCATGTTTTTGCCGGAACAGTACGGATATGAAAACGGATTACTGGAAAACATTCAAATGCTGGTTCTGTTGATCGGGTTTATTTTGTCGCTGAAAGCCAAAGTTAATAAAAAATTCTTTAACTTTGCAGCATTAGTTTTAATAATTATAGCACTAAGAGAAATCAACTGCGGCAGAACATTATTCTTTCCGGTTCCGGGAGAGGTAAACACGTATTATTCCTGGAAAGAAATTAAATACGGCTGGCTGGCTCATCCTCTTTACGGGTTATATATGGCATACGTTGCGTTTTATTTTTTGAAAAACAAGTTATTTATAACATTATGGGAAATAATAAAAGGAATACGTTTTCCTGTTTGGAATATTATTTTAATGCTTGCAGGTATGGTGCTAGGAACATACGCTGAAAAGTCAATGCACAACATGGTATTTGAAGAAATAACCGAACTTCTGTTTTATGTTTCCTTAACAGGTATAATTTATCTTTACGCGTATAATAAAAATTTTCAGATTAAAGAATAGCAAAAACTTTCTTTGCATTAGCGCTCGTAGCGGCCGCAACTTCTTCGTAAGAAATTCCGCGCAGGTCAGCAATTTCTTCTGCAACAAATTTTACATAAGCAGGCTGATTTTCCGTTCCTCTATATGGAACCGGGGTTAAGTAAGGGGCATCGGTTTCAAGTAACAGCCGATCGAGCGGAATAGTTTTTGCAACCTCTTTTGTTTTTACTGCATTTTTGAAAGTTACCACACCGCCAAGCGCTACATACCAGCCGGCTTTTATACACTCCGCCGCAAACTCAACGCTGCCTGAAAAACAATGCATAACAACTGTTGATCCTTTGTTATACTCTTTTAAAATATCAAAAGTATCTTTATGAGCCTCCCTGTCATGAATTGAGATTGGAAGCTTCAATTCATTCGCAAGTTTTATCTGTTTAATAAACACGTCTTTCTGAATGTCGTTAAAACTTTTATCCCAATAATAATCCAATCCGATTTCGCCAATAGCGGCAATTTTGGGACTTTTGGCTAATTCTCTGATTTTATCGGCCAGCCCGTCATCCCAATCTCTGGCTTCGGACGGATGAACCCCAAGCATACCGTAAACATTTTCATACTTTTGGGAAAGCTTATAAATTTTCTCCAAATCTTTGGGATAAGCACAAGGAACTATTACCGTTTCAACCCGATTATCCGCCGCATTTTTCAAAACTTCTTCAACGGATAAGTCCTCTATCATATCTATATGGGTATGGGTATCAATTAACATAGATTATTCTCTCCATAAAATTATATTTCAAATAAATTATACCACAAGGCTTAATTTATGATATAATATGGACATGAAAGAGAGAGGTTTAAAAATTTCAATAGCACACTTGTACCCCAAACTGCTAAATCTCTACGGGGATATAGGTAACATTATTACTCTTAAAAAGCGTTGTGAATGGCGCGGAATTGAAGTCGAATTTGAAGAAATAAATATTGGTGATAATATTATGGAACACGATATTTATTTTATAGGCGGCGGTCAGGACAAGCAGCAGGAAGAAGTTGCCGGAGAATTGTATAAACAAAAATCTTATTTAACTGATGAACGTGATAAAAATGCGGTATTTTTAGGGATATGCGGAGGTTACCAGTTGTTCGGCCATTACTACCAGCCGCATAATAAAGAAAGATTAAACGGTATAAGCCTCATGGATTCTTATACTATTGCGGGAAATAAAAGATTTATCGGAAATGTTACTGCAAAAATAGATTTTCTCACACCCGATACCCTTGTTGGTTTTGAGAACCACAGCGGACTTACTTATCTTCAGGGCGAAACAAAACCGCTGGCTCATATTACTGTCGGCAACGGCAACAACGGACAAGATAAAACCGAAGGCGGCAGATATAAAAATGTTTTTGGCACATATCTGCATGGCTCATTTCTTCCGAAAAATCCGCATTTCGCAGACTATATGATCGAATTAGCGTTGGAAAAACGCTATGGCGAAAAAATTCCGCTTACACCTCTTGATGATTCAATAGAAGTTAAAACCCACAATTCACTTGTTGGCAAATCTTATTAATGTAAATTTCTTGTATTATAACAAAAATTCCTTATAATTTATATTATGGACGACTTTGGAATAGACACATCATACTTGGCAAATCTTAAAGAAAAAGTTCGGGAAAAACTTGATCATACTGAATTATACCAGTTTAAAGGAACGGTATCAAAACTTTTGGGTCTAACAGTTGAAGTAAAACTTCCCGGCCTAAAAATAGGAGATTTATGCTATATTGAAACAAACACAGGCGAGAGAAAACCTGCAGAAGTTCAAGCATTTAAAGGCGATGTGGCACAATTACTTTTGTTACTCGACGGGAACGGCATAGGCCAGGGCAGTACGGTAATTGCAACGGGAAAACCAATTATTATACCGGTCGGAGATTTTTTACTTGGCAGACTAATAAATCCGATGGGCGAACCTATCGACGGAAAACCAATGGACATATCAGGCGCTACCTGGCGCTCAATAGAAGGCCCGCCTCCCGGACCTTTTGAACGGCCGATTATTACCGAAATATTTTCAACCGGAGTTAGAGCAATTGATTCTTGTATGACGATGGGCTGCGGCCAGCGTCTCGGACTGTTTGCCGGGTCAGGAGTCGGCAAAAGTACTCTGCTCGGTATGATTGCAAGAAATTCCGATGCAGACGTTAACGTTGTTGCACTAATCGGCGAACGCGGAAGAGAAGTTAAAGAATTTGTTGAAGATTCGCTTGGTGAAGAGGGTATGGCAAAATCGGTTCTTGTCTGTTCAACCGGCGACCAGCCGCCTTTGATAAGACAGAAAGCACTTCTTACAGCAACAGCTGTTTGTGAATACTTTAGAGATCAAGGCAAAAAAGTTTTCTTAATGACAGATACAGTAACCCGTTGTGCAATGGCCGGACGTGAAGTAGGCCTATCACTTGGAGAACCGCCGACGATGAAAGGCTATCCTCCGTCAATTTTCTCATGGCTGCAAAAAGTTCTTGAGCGTGCCGGAAACAGTCCAAAAGGATCTATTACGGCACTGTACACCGTGCTGATGGAAGGCGATGATATTTCGGATCCTATTGTAGATATTGTCCGCGGTATTGTTGACGGTCACATTTTCTTGTCAAGAAAAGTTGCCGAAAGCAATCACTATCCGGCTATTGATGTATTGGGAAGTATTTCAAGGCTTATGTCAGCGATTGCAACACCTGAACACAAAGAAGCTGCTGCAAAAATGAGAAAAATTCTTGCTATGTACCGGGAAAATAAAGACTTAATTGATGTCGGGATGTATCAGCCGGGGTCGAACCCAAAACTTGACACCGCTATTCAAATGATCCCGCAGGTTAACGCATTTTTACAGCAGAGAACATCTGATAGTGTTACAATGGAAACAACTATCCAAACGCTTGTTGATATGATGAAAGATGTTGATATTTAACAGATGATGTTTGGGAGCCCTCAGGCTCCCAAACATCAGGTTTTTCATTAATATTATAATTTGTATGGATAATCATCCTTAAACTCCCAATTGTCCAGTTCCAGAAGACGGGTACAAGCATATTTATAAGATGAATCCTTACAGTGGTTTAAAGCAGATTCTCTACTATTACGGTCATATTTTAATCTTGTACCCCAAGACTGATTCGCTCTTCCAAACTGATCAAGTTTATCAGTTGTTGTAGTACACAATAAAAAATAAAATCGATCGATACCCATCTGGTTTGGTCTGTTTAATCCGTTTACGTCATATTGAAAATCAATACATAATCCGTTTGAAATCCTCGCAACACCACCATCTGCAAAATAAATAGTTAGATAATCCTTGTAATTAGGATCACTTTCAAGGACTTTAACATACTTTATATATGGCAAAATGTATTGTTTTATAAAATTATAAGAGTCTGCATTCCCTCCAGCCACATCATACTGTTGATTGCCATTGTCATCTAATGGGATTGCCATTCTCATCTTTCAAAATATTATTAGGACTTTTATTCCAATTTTCGGTTTCACCATAGTCTTTTTGTGCCATAAGTATGGCCTGCTGCATTGTGCTGTTGAACTTTTTTAATCTTGAGATAGTCTCTGTTTTCCTGCCATTAGAGATCAACGTCGGTAAAGTCATAGCGGCGACTACACCGATTATGCCAAGGGTTATTAAAACTTCTGCAAGGGTAAATGCAACCCTACGAGGCGAGAGGTAGAATGGCGAAAAAAACTCAGCCAGAGTAAACGCGGCCTTGCAGGGGACGTAGTCCCCTCTTACTTTACGCTTCGCTGTGCAGGACGCAGAGGGTATATTGTTGATGTTTTCAGGGCTCGTTGTAATATTACGATAGTAAGATCCTGAAACGAGTTCAGGATGACATAATTGCTTGCTCAA
>CALUYR010000132.1 GCA_944325045.1 Candidatus Gastranaerophilales bacterium | reverse complement strand
GTATATAAATAAGAGGAGTATTAAATATGGCACTTAGAGTAGACGGTATTGAATCAGAGGATGAACTGAGAAAAGCACAGGCTGCGGCTCAGGCACAAGGAACTTCTATTCCAAACTATCAGGATTGGGCAAATGTACTGCAAAACTTACAGCTTGCAGGAGTAGAATCTACCGGAACTTACGCCGGAGACAAAGCAAGACTCGATGAAATTGAAAAACAAATTGATAATCTGCTACAGGAAGCACAGGAAGCGCAAAGAGCAGAAGAATTGCGGCAACAAAATCAACAGGTTAAAGAAACTTCCGAAAGTGATAACAACCAGGATATCAAAGCTAATCTTGCAAACGCGACAAGCTCAATGATTATGGCCGATTATATGAAGTATTATCACCTGATGTCATAACGGGGCTCAAAAAGAACTTTTTATAAAATCCTCTTTCTTAAGAAATTAAAGAAAGAGGATTTTTCAATGCCTGATATAATATTTTTAATGTTTCACAAAGTTTTGTGATATAATTTTCATGAAGGAGAAAATTATGCTGAGAGGACCATTTTTAGACCGCACCTGGATGGGGCAGAACCCGGATTACAATACGGCATCCGTAGTTATGCTGGGCTTGCCTTTTGACGGAACAGTATCTTACAGATCAGGATCAAGGTTTGCCCCTGAACAAATCAGGTTAGCAAGCTGGGGACTGGAAGAATACTCCCCAAGGTTTAATAAATTTTTAGAGGATGTTAACTTTCATGATGCAGGAGATCTGGAATTTCCTCTCGGAAATACTTACAAAACTCTTGAAGTTATTGAAAAAAACGTAGAAGATATTTATAATGACGGCAAAAAAGTTTTTGGCATAGGCGGAGAACACCTCGTTACCTTGCCGGAAATTAAGGCAGTGTCTAAATTTTATGATAATTTAGCAATAATCCATTTTGACGCTCACACAGACCTGAGAGAAGAGTACCTGGGCGAAGAAATGTCTCATTCTGCTGTTATCAGGCACGCTTCAAAAATTACGGGGCCGGAAAATATTAAGCAGATAGGAATTCGCTCTGGAATGAAAGAAGAATTTGAGTTTATGAAAAAATATAATACATTGGCTCAAAAGTATTCTGATTTGGATGTTTTGAAAGATAAGAAAATTTTCGTAACAGTGGATTTGGATGTTCTGGACACCTCCATAATGCCAGGCACAGGAACGCCGGAAGCCGGAGGTTTCCAATTCAATGAACTGATGGGCTGGTTTGAATACCTGAAAAATTTTGATATAATAGGAGCCGATGTTGTCGAACTTGCCCCGGATTACGATGCGTCAGGCGCGTCTACAGCAGTTGCAACAAAGGTAATCAGAGAATTATTAATGTTATTGTAAATTTATTTTAACGTGACGGAGCAAAAATGGTAACAGACAGAATAAAATTTTTAAGGGACGAAATTAACAAACATAATTATAACTATTACGTAAATGACAACCCGTCAATAAGCGATTACGAATACGATAAACTTTTTGCGGAATTAAAAGAACTTGAATCCGAACACCCGGAGCTCATTACCGCAGACAGTCCGACACAACGGGTCGGTAAAATCAGTGAAGGTTTTTCTCAATACACGCATAAACACCGTCTTTACAGCTTGGACAATACATATAATTATGAAGATTTGAGAAAATGGTATGAGAAAATTACTGACGAATACGGTGAAAATACCGAATTGGTTTGCGAACTTAAAATTGACGGACTGGCAATATCACTTATTTATGAAAACGGATATTTTACTAAAGGCGTAACCCGCGGAGACGGAGTTACCGGAGAAGAAATTACTCCGAATCTTAAAACTATTAAAGCAATTCCGCTTAAGCTTTTCGAAAACGTTAATCTTGAAGTCCGCGGTGAAATTTACATGCCAAAATCTTCGTTTGAAAAACTCAATGAAGAAAACCTTAAAAACGGCGAAAAACTTTTTGCAAACCCGAGAAACGCAGCTTCAGGCTCCATAAGACAGCTTGACAGCTCAATTACGGCAAAAAGAGATTTGTCAATGTTTACGTACACACTTATGCCTGACGATTTGCCTAATCCGCCTTCTACACACTACGAAAGTCTCATGTATATGAAAAAACTCGGGTTTAAGACTAATCCAAACATTAAGCTTTGCAAAAATGTTGAAGAAGCTATTGATTATTGCGAAAAATGGGCACTTAAACGATTCGACCTGGATTATGCAACAGACGGTGTTGTTATAAAGGTAAACAAAATCTCTATTCAGGAAGATATGGGCTACACTGCAAGAGCCCCCAAATGGGCAACAGCATTTAAGTTTCCGCCGGAAGAAATTACAACAAAAGTCAGAGATATACAATTCGGCGTTGGAAAAACCGGAGCAATTACACCGGTTGCAATATTACGACCGGTTCAGCTTGCCGGAACAACGGTTTCAAGAGCCAGTCTGCATAATTTTGACGAGATTAAGCGGCTTGATTTAAGAATAGGAGATAAAGTTCTGATAAAAAAAGCCGCCGAAATTATACCAAAAGTAATAAAAGTTATTGATACTCCGCAACACGATTCACGACCGGTTTACACACCTCCGGAAAGATGTCCTTCGTGCAGGCACAACCTCGTGACCCTCGATGGAGAAGTAAATTTATACTGCATAAATCCTGATTGCCCGGAGATGGTTAAGTCCAAAATAGCTTTTTGGGTTTCCAAAGACGCAATGGATATCGACTCACTCGGGCCTGCAATGATTGAGCAGCTGTATTCAAAGGGGCTCGTTAAATCCCCCGCGGATCTTTACAAGTTAACAATTGAAGATCTTATGACCCTTGATTCTGTTAAAGATAAACTCGCTTCAAATATTTACAATGCTATTCAAAAAAGCAAGCAGCAGCCGTTAAAAAGACTTATAACAGCTTTAACTATCAAGAATATAGGAAAAGAAACCGCGGACATCCTTGCAGGAACATTCGGATCTTTGGAAAAACTCAGAAACGCAACCGAGGAAGAACTGCAAACAGTTAACAAAATAGGATTGCTTACTGCGCTTGAAATTCATAAATTTTTCAATGACCCGCGAAATGTTAAAATGTTAGACGAACTTATCGAACTCGGTGTTAACCCGGCTCCGGCGCTGCAGCCAAAATCTGATATACTTAAAGGTAAAACATTTGTATTAACAGGAACTCTCAAAAATATGACAAGAAGTGAAGCCGGTGATATAATAAAATCACATGGAGGTCAAACTTCGTCTAAAGTTTCACAAAAAACAAACTTTGTACTTGCCGGTGAAAATCCGGGCTCAAAATTTGACAAAGCACAAAGTTTAGGGGTTACAATATTGACAGAAGATGATTTTCTTGAAATGATAAAAGAATAAAATTAATGAGGTAAGTAATGAAAAGAAATAGAGGACCAAAAATAATTCAGATATCAGGCTTGAAAGGGATTTTTATGGCGGCATTTGTAATATTATGCCTTTTTGCAGGTTTCGTATTGTTCCCGGCTAAAGTTGCAATGCATATTTGGAACTATATTTCTTACACTTATTTTGTTATTCCGGCAATAAGCTTATGGCAGGGTGTTCTGCTTTGGACGATTGTTGCTTTGAGTGCTTATCTGCTCAATAACAGAACATTGGCTATCTCTTTTCAACGCCCGATGGAGCTGAGCGATGAGGAAATGAAAATTCTTATGGAAAGAATTAGACTCCAAAAACAAGCTCAAAAGCTTAACGCTATGATTTTAAAATCAAACGATATAAAAATTTTGAAAAAAGACTTAGAACCCAAGCAGCCTGCTCAAAATCAGGAAGATACAAATAATATAAATGAAAAAAGATCTTAAGTAGTAGAAAAGGAGTGAACTTTATGAAAAAATTTCTAACAGCGGCTTTAATTATCACTTTAGCCGGAAGCTTTGCCGGAATGTCATCAACATTTGCGGCAGATCAGCCTGAAAGAGGTTACATATCAGTTAACACAAGTGCTAATACAGAAGTATCACCTGATGTTGTTGAAATCAGCATTGCGGTTAAAACAGAAGATGCTAAATCTATGATCAAGGCAACAACAGCAAATAAAGAGATTTCTGATAAAGTTTACTCGGCACTTAAAAGTATGATTAATTCTGCAAACGGAGATTACATCAAAACTGCCGATTATAACGCCGCTCCTATATACTCATACAGCTCCAGCGGCAAAAGAAATTTTGACAAGTACCAGGTCTCAAATAACATTATTGTCCGCACAAAAAATATAGATAAAACAGGAAATATTATTGATAAAGCAATAAGCCTTGGAGCTACAGACGTTAATGATCTTGTTTTTTCTATTTCAAACTATGATAACCAATGTAACGACTTACTGGCTATAGCAGCGAAAAAAGCAAAAACAAGAGCTGATATTATAGCAAAAAATTCATCATCATATATTACCGGAATTAAATCTATGAGCCTTAGCTGCTCAACTAATGAAAATAACCGGGTTCAGTACAGATTATACGCAAAAAACATGTCTGTAGCTGACTCTGCCGGCGCGGCTCCGGAAGCAGCCGCAACACCTATTCAGGGCGGAATTATCAAAATTTATGCTAATTTAAACGCAAGCTATTTTGTTAAGTAATTATAATGTACAAAATTAAAAGCAAAGTCCGGAAATAAATTCCGGACTTTTTCAAATTAAAATTTTCAACATAGATTAAAACCTAACCGGATAGTCATCCTTAATTTCCCATCCATCAAACTGAATTAATTTTGCGCAAAAAGCTCCGCCTTGTTCAGTACAACCATAATCGTCCCCTTGCCGGAGAAGATCTTCTCTAGTCCCATCCCATCTGAATGTTTGAGGTTCAAAAGTTCCCATTTTAGCAAATCGGTTGTCTTCCATATCCTGGCCACCTACCAACGAAGGGTTAAACCTGAAATTAAAATAATTTCTTCCTGATTGAGGATTATCAATTGCTTTTTTATCAGTGTAAAATACCATATCATAAATATAATTCCTAATTCCTAAGATAGAACCATCATTTAAATATACATATAATAATGGAACGGAATCTGCCTTAGTGGTGCCTTTTTCAATTTTTAATATTTGAAGATATTTTCCCAAATATTGTTTAAACCATACCTCAACCTCATCAATAGAACAACTTGGGGAGGTACTTGCACCACAATCCTTTACCCAATATTTTGTCTCGCCATTTTGAGCAGAAGACATAATTATTGCCTGATTCATAACAGTATAAACTTTTCTTAACTTGGTAACGACTTCTTTTTTTCTGTAATTAGCCGTTAGTGCAGGCAAAGTCAGCGCAGCTACAACACCGATTACTCCAAGAGTTATTAAAACTTCTGCCAGAGTGAACGCGGCCTTGCGGGTGGCACAGCCACCTCTTACTTTACGCTGCGCTGGGTGGGATGTAGAGGTTATATTGTTAATGTTTTCCTTGGTCGGTATAATGTTTCGATGACAAGATCCTGAAACAAGTTCAGGATGACATAATTGTTCGGACAGCCCTCCAGTCTTGCTTTCTTTTTGGGGGACTAAGTCCCCTTTTACATGACGCTTCGCTGTGCAGGACGTAGAGGGTATATTGTTAATGTTTTTAGGCAACGGTATAATGTTTCGATGGTTAGATCCTGAAATAAATTCAGGATGAC
>CALUYR010000131.1 GCA_944325045.1 Candidatus Gastranaerophilales bacterium | reverse complement strand
GGTTCTTTCCGGATTATGGAGGTCAGAAATCCCTAACTTTTTAAATTCCTGTACTGTTAGCGGCCCGGTTCCGTCCTGTACTGCAGTTACATCTACGTCTGCAATTACAAGTTCTCCAGCCTTAACCTTATGTCCTGTATGTTCTGAAATTATTTTTTCTGCTATAGTCTGCCCCATTTTATCTGCTCCTTTTGTAAATATTTTATCACAAACATTAAATATGGCGGATTATGTATTTTCATCCCATTCCTCATCAGTTTCTTCGGCAGGTGACGTCAGAATTACTATTCCGATTACGAACATTAAAATTCCCATTAACAGACCTAATGCATTTGTAAAACCTAACCCTGATTCATAAATTAACTGGTCTGTTCTGCCAGCCACGTAGCTTTTTAACGGTTTTGAGGCTGTTGTGCACTGTTTGTAATTTTTAAAACTTCCCAAATTGTATTTCAGATTTTCTGTTTTAAATTCCAAAATGTAGAATCTCTTTTTGCCGGTTTTAGAAGGCTGGTATTGGCTTTTGCACTGTATATGGCTGATTTCGTCGGGTGGAAAATCTGTCCGGTTTATTACAAGATTGACGAAAGCTATTCTTGACTGAACTCTGCACAGATGTTTTGTACAATAAAGGCTTTCTCTTACGAGGGCAAGAGTTATAAGGCATATTCCCGCTAAAATGCAAATTATAAAACCAATATATTTACCCATTATTTTCAATCAACTCTTTGTACATTTTCAGGTATTCTTTTGAGCTTTTCTTCCAGGAAAAATCCGCTTCCATTGCGGTTTTTCTCATTGCATTGAATGTGTATTTATCTTTGTACACATCAAGCGCGCAGTTAACTGCCTGCATCATGTCAAACCCGTTGTATGACCAGAACTTGAACCCTGTGCTGTCATTAAGCGGATAGCCAGTAACAGTATCTTCCAAACCGCCTGTTGCACGTACTATTGGTAATGAGCCATATCTCATTGCAATGAGCTGGCTCAGGCCGCAAGGTTCAAATTTTGAAGGCATAAGGTAAAAATCACTGGCCGCATATATAAGATTTGCTAATTCTGCATTGTATCCTACATACGCTCTTATATTTCCGGAGTTATTTGATAGCCAGATCAGCAGGTTCTCATAATCCTTATTTCCGCTCCCTAAAAATACATAATCGGCATTTGTATTTTTCATTGCATCTTGTGAATCTCTTATAAGATCAAACCCTTTTTGTTCTACAAGCCTGGATATGCAGGCAATTAAAGGTCTTTCCGGGTTATATGCCAAACTGAATTTTTCGCATAAAGCTTTTTTATTTTCTTCTTTATTTTCAACAGTTTTCACATCGTATTTTTTAGCAATATACTTATCTTTTTTCGGGTTAAAAATATTATAATCAATCCCGTTAAGTATTCCGCACAACTTCCATTCGGCTCCGCGGAGTGTGTAATCCATTCCTTCCCCGTATTCGCCTGTCAGAATTTCCCTTGCATAAGCAGGGGAGACAGTTACGATTTTATCAGAGTAGTTAATTGCTCCTTTCATCCAGTTGACTTTTCCGTAATGCTCAACACCCCATTCATTATAGACAATGTCCTTTCGCATATTTGCAAAGTCAAGTACATCCTCAAACCATACTCCCTGATATGCCAGATTGTGTATTTCAAAAACGGTTTTTGTTTTATTCCAGTAATCGTCGTATTTGTAATTACTTTTCAAATAAACAGGTATCATTGCGGTGTGCCAGTCATTCGCGTGAATTATGTCTGCCCTGAAGTTTAGAAGTTTCGCATATTCCATGACTGCAAGAGAAAATGCAATATATCTTTCGTGTTCATATCGTGTGTCCAGCCATTTAGGATAAACTTCTTTAAAGCAGGTAAAGTACCAGTCATTATGGACAAAAAATACATTTATGTCAGTATCCGGAAGCTTGCACATAAACAACCGGAATTTATGTCCCTGATTGCCGAATGTTAGCCACATTTCAGAATTTTCAAGTTCTTTTATTCCGTATTTTTCAACATCTATGCAGCCGTGCAGCGGAGTAAAAATCGCGATTTGTGCATCTTTTTCAATATATTTAGGTAAGCTTCCGACAACATCAGCCAGTCCTCCGGCTTTGGAAAAAGGTGCAACTTCGGCTGAGGCAAAAAGAACTTTCATAGTCTACTCTCCTTATTTACTTTCTGGTTTCTTCTCCGGTATCTTCAATGATTTCAAACTGATCCAAAATATCTGACTGACTATTATTTGTTTGATTCGAATTATTAGCCAGCATTGCCAGATCATCAAGTGATCCCATTTTAAAATTCTTATCATTGGCGGCCGGTTCATCATCAGGGTCAACAAGCGGAACAAAATGTTCAGGATTTGTGTCAAACAGAAATTTTATACTGTATTTATTTGCAATATAATTTGCTTGGGCAAAACATATCTGGGAATTTTCAGTTTCTCCTTTGAACCTTAAAACTTTATACATGTTATATTTATAAAGCAGTAAAATATAGGCGTTAGAATCATTTCCTTTTTCAAGTTGTATGAGTGCGTTATTCAAAATTCCTTTTGTAACGATGTACTTACCCTCTGCAAGATTTAATTCACTCATGACATACCAGGCAATGTATAAGAGATTTGTCATTCCGCATTCGTTGGCTGTTTTGATTATGTGGTAGATTATTGCGGAAGCTTTTCTGAACGAACAAAGTTTAAGGTATGCATACCCTATCATTAGGTCTATAAATAATTCTATCTGCTGAAGGTGATATTTTTTAGCAAGAATTTTTGCCTGATAAATTTCTTCTGCAAATATTTTGTAGTCATGTCTGCATCTCGTAAATGCTTCTATTATATGATAAATTATTCCGGAAAATTTGTTATCATCTTGCAGTAGAGAGTTGTCATATTTAGGCTGTTCGCCGAAGATAAGGCTTTCGAGCGCAGCAAAAGCATCATATCCGTGCGGGACATTTACAAAATCAGAACGTACTATATTCAGAAATTCTTTTACATTTCCTTTTAATTGGAAAATATTTGCAAGCGCAATGTAGCCTACGGTATCCATTATAATTTTTTCAAACTGGTCGGTTGTCATATAGTCAGGCCGCATAAATTCCAGGTTCTCCTGGTTTACAACGTTTAAAACACCGTAACCTACATCTATACAGTCCTCCCAGTTCCCTATGTTAAACAGAATTTCAACGTGAACAATTGTCATCAAGAAAAAGTATTTGTTGAAATTCGTCGCGCCAGGATCCATTGAACAATTTGGCAAAAGCGACAAGACTTTATGAGTCAGTTCCAAAGCGTGCATGTATTGTCCAGCTCTTAGGCAGCCTTGGATTAATTTATTACAAAGATCAATTATTTTTTCCGTGTCTGTTGTTTTTTCGAGGTTGTGCAGGGTTTTTTCTGCTATTTTGAATGTCTTTTCAGGCACAAAGTCAAACATGTTGTTTGCAATATTTTCATACAAATCAAGTTTGTATTTTTCTATATCTTCCTGCGCTTCCTCATCTTTATTAAGGTCAAGGATATTAAGTATTTTATCTGCACAATTCAGGTATGCATTAAAGTCACCGAGTGAAAGATTTATTTTTGCTAATTTTTCCCATTCAAGAAATTCCGACCTATAATCTTTCAAAAGTTCGTAGATATAAGCTTTCTCAGGTGATGGCATTTTTTCGTCAAACACTTTTTCAAAAAGGTTGTCAGAAATTTCTTTAAGAGTAGTTTCGTCAAGAGTTTCAATAATATTTTCTTTAAGCAGGTTATAATTAGGGAAATACATGCAATTATTGTAGTAATATATGTATCCCATTTCCGTAAGCTTATCAAGAATATCGCCAAGGTTGTTAAATCCGAGGCTTTGTATTGTGGCCTGGTCAATTCTTGTGCCTAAAAGAACTACCGTAGCAAGAAATTTTATTGCAGCAGGATAATCCTTAAGCAGATTTAATCTTCTTTTTATAAGTTTGTTCAAGCTTGACGGTATAATTAGTGTTTTAGGGTTAACAAGTCTTATATGATCCCCTTCCTCAGCAAATACACCGCTTTCAATGAGATATTGTATTGCAATATCCAAAAATAGTATACTTCCGTAAGAATACTTTGCAATTCGTTGAAAATAAAAGCTGTCCATCACGTCTTTATAATAATCTTTATTTTCTGCAACCATTTTTTCAAACGGAGTTGGTTTGAGGGTTATTTCTGTGTAGTAAGGCTTCGTAAGCAAAAAGTGCATGTCTTTGTGCAGCCCGAAATCCTTGCTGTACTGAACTAAATAGCTTATATCAAGCTGTTCGAATGCTTCAAACAAATATTGTAGTACATCGTATGAACTGGCATCAATTTTATCGAAATTTTCAATGAATATCAGCGTATTCGGTATTGCCTGAAGAAGTGTTAAAAATATGTCAAAGTATGTATATCTTGTGTCCTGAGGGTTTGTATTCCTTTGGGTAAATGTTATCAAATCTTTGATCATGCCGGTTGTATCAATCGAGGCAAACATCGAAAAATCGTTTCTATTGAATAATTTTTGCGAAACAGTGTATTCAAAAATTGCAGATACAAGGTTACTGAAAAAAGAATATGGAGAATATTTCATATCATCATAGCATGTAACTGTTATAATGTTTGAATACACTCCCAGATCGTTTATTGCTGCAAGTAATTTGATTGAGTACGGGACGTAAAGAGGATCTGTTCTTATAGCAAGAATACCTTTGGGAACAGATTGTAATTTACTTGCGACATGGTAGAATACATCTATGTTTTCGGTTCTTATAAATTCACATTGAATTTCATTAAAATCAATTGTTTCTATGTCATAAATTTCATCAGGATCAAACGGTTTTTCCATTTTGCTTAAAGCCGCTCCGTCAAGTTTATCCTGTTCGACGAGCATGTTTTGCACGAAATTAGGAATTTCGGCTTCTTCGTCTTTGTCATCAAGAGAGTCATAGTCTATAATTATTTCCTTAGAAATATCCACCTCATACAGCGTCCGCATGTCTCCGTTAACAGAAATTGAACTTAAAGGATCAAACCTGTAATCAGTACCGATTGACTGTTCTATAAAATTATCTGCAAGCAGCTGGAATGAACCCATCAGTTTTTCTTTTTTATTTTCGGCATTTCTTACAATATTAATGTTGAAGCCGGAATTGAAATCGTAAGGGTTATCGTTAACTGTACGCTGCATAAGAAGCATATTACATTTTACCGTAGTATTTTTCTTGTTTGTCAGACGGTAATTCATTTTTGTAATTTCTGTTATAATTTTTATTGCGGTTTTAACAGCTGTTCTTGCAGAGGCTTTGAACGAATAATCTTTATTAAAGCGTATTATAATATTTTTATCTATAAGCTGCCTTCTGACAAGTGCATTTTTTGCCTGTTCGACAATTATTTTATCAATATTATCTTTAAATTTATTAAGCAGTCTTGCACTTCCGAGAAGCTGGGCAACTTCACCCATACTCGGGAAATTTATAACGAGGCAGGAAAACTTATCACTGTTTGCTTCATTAAGTATAACACTTTTTTCAAGATCAAACCCGCATTTTTTGCACTTGCCGTTTCCGGTGAGGTTTATTTTCCCGCACCGGTTGCATTTTGTTAAAATAACATAACCACACCGTTTGAATGTATTTGTTTTGTTAATGATTTTGCAATTCAGACA
>CALUYR010000130.1 GCA_944325045.1 Candidatus Gastranaerophilales bacterium | reverse complement strand
GGTGGGGGGATTGGGGGGGGGGGGGGGGGGGGGGACTAAGGGTGTAATCCCTTGGTATGTAAGCTTTTGCGCTGTTTGTAGTTCCGTTTTTAAAGGGATAACCGTATCTTTATACGTTTTGCGCGATAACTTTATCGCAACTAAGTTTTTTGAAGGCCTACCAATATTTTTGCGAAATAGTCTTATTTCGCCATTTTGTGCTACAAAATTTTATAGATATAAAGGAGGATTTTTATGATTAAAAGATTATCATTTGTAGAGAAATTTTCTCGAACAACAAATGTACAGAAGAAACTCAATGCTTTTACTCTGGCCGAAGTCTTAATTACATTAGGAATTATCGGTGTTGTTGCTGCTATGACACTTGCTACCCTTATTGCAAAGTACAAAGAAAAACAGACTGTTACTGCTGTAAAAACTGCTTACTCAATATTTTCTCAGGCTTATATGAGACTTGCTCAAGATTATCCGGATCTTAGTCAACTTCTTGATGAGAATAAAACAGCAAAAGAAAATTCAGAATTCGTTTTTAAAGAGTTGACTAAATATATTAAAACTGTAAAAAGATGTGATAAGGACAGCCATTGTATGGGAGATCTATACAAAAACTTAAACGGAAAATTTATAGAAAGAAGATGGGATGATTTTGCTAACATACAAACCGGAATATTAGCAAACGGGATGAGTTTCTGGATACTAAACGGAACTTACACTAATGATATTGATGATCCCAGGTATTCCGGACAAATCGGATTTGATATAAACGGAGCCAAAAGACCGAATCAAATAGGAGTAGATTTTTTCTGGTTTAAGGTAGATCCCAACGGACGTATAAACTTTTCTAATGATGAGATAAAGAGATATAAGAGATGTGATATTGATGCAAACAATAAAGAACGATATAACGGCTACCATTGTTCATATTGGATCTTATTACATGGAAACATGGATTACCTTAAACGCCGAATAACAATTGACGCACCGGAGGAAACAAATAAACAAGATTAAATAACTTCCTGCAAAATATCGGTTGAATGAAATTTTTTAGACGAATGTGAATTTATATAAGATTTTAACAACTCAAAGCAAACGATACAGACTTTTTCGTTTGCTTTTTCTTCATAATCACTCTTACAATCAAAAGCTTCATTTGCTAAAATATTTAAGAAATCTCTTAATTTATAATGCATTTTTGCATTAGCAATTTCCGAATTGCACTCAGCACAGAGAACTCCGCCGTTTCTTTCGGAAAAAAACATTTCCTCATCTTTAATATCCTTGCCGCAGCAGAGACAAGAATTTAATTCTATTGAAAAACCGGATAAAATCATCATTTTTAGCTGAAATTTTAAAACATTCAACAAAATTTGAACTTTATTTTCAGCCAAAGAAATTGCCTCGAGCGCTTTGTACAAAAGATCAAAAATTTCTTCAGAACAAGGATCCCCCTCTACCCCAAAATTATTCACAACTTCGGAGACATACATGGAATAAAAAATTTTATCCATATTCTGCCTTGTTTTATTAAAAGTATTCAGCGCCTCAGCCTGTGAAATAGTGTCAAGATTTTTCCCCTTGTGCAACATAAGCTTGTTTGCAACAAAAAGATCCATTCTTGCACCAAGTTTGCTTTTAGGCTTTTTAACACCTTTGGCTACACCTCTGATAAGCCCTTTGTCCCGAGAATACATAACAACAATTTTATCGGACTCACTGAGATTATAAGACTTTAAATTAATTGCATCAGTAACAAAGGAAGAACTCATTAGAAGTCATCATCATCCATCGTGCCTTGAGCACCGCTGTAGACACCTTTCATCATTTGAGTTAACTCAGTTTTGTCATCGGAATATTCCATAGCAACTTCTTCTGAAATATAACCGTTTACAAACAAGTTATACAAAGACATATTCATGGTGATCATGGAATTGAAAGAACCTTTTTTAACCAGATCATAAATATTATCTAATTCATCTTTTTCAATAAAATCTTTAACAGTAGAAGTAACGACAAGGACTTCGCAAGCCGGACGACGGCCGCTGACATCTTTCAAAGGCAAAAGTTTTTGAGAAACAGTACCTTTAACAAGCGAAGCCAACTGATGACGAACAACTTCTCTGTCAGAAGGTTCATACATGTTAACAATACGGTTAATAGTCTGAACAGCGTCATTTGTGTGAATAGTAGCGAACACAAGGTGACCGGTTTCAGCAGCTTTCAAAGCGGCCGTGATAGTTTCACGGTCACGGATTTCACCGATAAATATTACATCAGGATCCTGACGGAGTGCATACTTAACACCATCAGGGAAAGATGCTGTATCCAGCAGGATTTGACGCTGGGAGATAATACATTTTTTGTTATTGAAAATAAATTCAATAGGATCCTCAATAGTAATAATATGTTTTGGATAATTAGTATTTATATAATCAATTAAAGATGCGATAGTAGTTGATTTACCTGCTCCGGTAGGGCCGGTAATAAGAACAAGGCCATGATTAAGTTTTGCGAACTGTTCGATAGAAGTCGGCAGGTTTAATTCATTAATCTTAGGAACATAATAAGGAATAAGTCTTATAACCAGCTTATTTTTGCCCAATTGTCTTGACAAGTTTACACGAAAACGGGAAACTCCTGGTATTTCATAAGCAAAATCCAAGTCATAAACATTTTCCATATTGTCCTTGGCACTGCGCGGCAACAAACCATCATAAGCCCTATCAACATCATCATCTGTCAAAACAGGCATGTTAATCTTAAGAATTCTGCCGTCTTTTCTGACAGTAGGATGTTCGCCAACTGCAAGGTGTACATCTGAGGCGCCTATTGCAACCGCTTTTCTTAAAAAATCTTCAATATCGAATTCCATAACTATCCTATCTTTAATACTCTCTTCTTTACATGATTTATTATACCATCATATTTTACGTTTGACAAGATTTTTAAATATTTCCTCTATTTAAAGTATATTTTGGCTTTTTTATTTAAAATTTCTTAACATTTCTTTTTTAAAGGTCAATTTTAACCTTAAAAATTACTTTATATAAATGTAAGGGAAAATTAAATCAATCATTTTAATTGGAGACTTAATAATACAAGCAAGCATAAAATATCAGACTTTATACTCTCTCTCTTAATATCCTCGTGTTTATTTAATGTTGCCTATTATTGGCAACTTTTTTTTGTGGGGAGAATAAAAATGGAACTTAAAATCAAAAAGCGTGCTCTTTATAAAGAACACGCTTAATTTAATTATATCGTTATAAATTCAGACATTTTGCGTAACTTCTTCTTTGCTTATTTCCAGATATTTTACAGCATGAACAGCAGCAACAGCACCGTCTGCAGCAGCTGTTATAACCTGGCGCAGCGGAGTAGTTCGAACATCACCTGCAGCGTAAACGCCTTCTACAGAAGTTTCCATCTTTTCATCTGTAACAATAAATCCTTTGGAATCCTGCTGTAACTGGCCATTAAACAAATCAACATTCGGAGTTATACCGATATAAGGAAACACTCCATCGACAGACATTTCTGTTGTTTCTCCGGTTTTAACATTTCGCAGCAGCACTGAATTAACTAACTCTTTGCCTTTGATTTCTTCTACAACACTGTCCCAGATAAATTCAAGTTTATCACTCTTAAATGCCCTCTCCTGCACAATTTTATCGGCTCTCAGCTGGTCTCGGCGGTGAATGAGGTAAACTTTTGAGGCAAACCTTGTCAAATATATAGCCTCTTCAACAGCAGAGTTACCGCCGCCTACAACAGCAACAGTTTTATCACGGTAAAAAGCACCGTCACATACTGCACAATAACTTACACCTCTGCCCACAAACTCTTTTTCTCCGGGAACTCCTAACTTCATCGGCTGGGCTCCTGTTGCAATAACTATGGTCTTGGCATGAAACTCTGCTTCATTTGTTTTAATAATTTTTGCATTTAAGTTTACATTTTGGATTTCCTGCATAGGAAACTTCTTCACCCCGAACTTATCGGCATGCTCCTCAAACTTCTCCATTAAATCGAACCCGCCGACAGTAGAAAATCCAGGATAATTTTCCAATTCAAGGTAATTAGAAGGCTGACCGCCAAACATATTTAAATCAATTATCGCCGTGCTGACTGCGCCGCGGCTTGCATATATTCCGGCTGCCAAACCTGCCGGCCCGCCTCCTAAAATTACAGTATCAAAATCATATCTTTGCATTTATACACCTCTTACTTTTCCATTATACTTGCCCCGGAAATCTTATCTCCGCGCAAGGTGTATGAGGCAGTTTTTTCACTTATCAATGAATTGTCGGCAGAAGAATACTTTTTCAGCCGCAAGTAATTCATTCCCTCAAACTTATTCCCGCTCAGAGTAATTTCCACGGTATCTATCAGCTTCTGATTATCATAATTCCCCTCTTTAGTAAATCTGACTGTGTTATTTTTTACGAACTCAACACTCACCGACGCCGATGCCCCGGTAAACGGATTACTTAAACTTATGACGTCACCGGTTTTGGATAAGTTCCATATATCCACCCCAGCTTTTTTAAAAGTTGCTGGACTATCTGTTGCTTTCAACTTCGACACTACACGCCAGCAGCCCATAAGCGCCGGAGGAACTTGTTTACTTACTGATATTCCCGCACTCAACGTCTTGGTCTGATCCGCCTGCACGCTCACTGCGGACAAGAACATTAACATAAACGAAATTATAAATCTTAAAATGTTAGATACCATGATGAATTATTAATAAAATATATTTGAAAACAAGTTAAACAGCGGCCATTTTTTCCTGAAGAACATTAGCGGATTCTTCATACCCGGCGCGTCCCATTAAGGCATAGGTATAATTTTTCGCCTGCTCGACGCCCGGTTGATTGAAAGTATTAATGTTATACAATTCACCGGCTATTGCTGTTTGAACCTCAAACATATACAACAATTGGCCTATATTATAACCGTCTACACGGTCTATAGTAATAGTTACATTAGGTCTTTCGTAATCACAAAGAGCAACCCTTGTTGAATCCGCCTCCGCATTTATCAACTGATTAACAGTTTTACCGCCAAGATAACCTATCCCGGTATATTCAAATATATTAGGGATATCAAGAGTATTATCAAATTCTGCAACCCTTATAAAATTAATCAATTTGTTATTAGGGCCTTCATTGTACAATTGAATTTGCGAATGTTGATCTGTTGCACCAAGCGCCTTGAGAGGTGTTGGGCCGACACAAACATCATTTCCGTCTTTGTTTTTATTTTTGCCTAAAGATTCTGCCCATAACTGAACATACCAGTCTGATACATATTTAAGTCTGCTTGAATAAGGCATCATCACGGAAATATTTTTCCCTTTTTTCGTATCCAAAAGATAATGAATTAATGCATTTTGTGCTGCAATATTTTCATGAATATCGGTATTTTTCAAAGCCAAATCCATATCTTTTATCCCGTTAATAATAGAATCTATGTCTACACCAACCAAAGCCAGCGGCAAAAGACCAACCGCTGAAAATACCGAAAATCTGCCGCCGACATCATCAGGAACAACAAATGTTTTATAACCTTCCTGCTCAGCAATTTGTCTTAAAATCCCGGTTTTTTTGTCCGTAGTTGCCACAATATTATAACGGTAATTATCGCCGAGTTCTTTTTCCAAACGATCTTTTACAATCATAAACTGAGACATAGTTTCAGCAGTGGAGCCTGATTTTGTTATAACATTAACTAGCGTTTT
>CALUYR010000129.1 GCA_944325045.1 Candidatus Gastranaerophilales bacterium | reverse complement strand
AATATTGGAGTCGAAGAAGGAGGAAAATCAACTCAGGAAATGATTAAAGATATGGCTATAGGTAAATAATTTATCCTATATCTTAAGAAAGCAGAATAAGCGCTGTAAAATTTTTACAGTGCTTTTTGTTTCTCTTAGCTAATCGATGTTAAATTTTGTAAAAATTATTAAAGATAAAGAGAAATTTTCCGATTAATAAAAAAGATGTGTACTTGAGGTTACTATGAATTTTCGTATAGAGTCAGCAAAAGCTAATGATATAAGCACTATTGATGAAAACAGGAAGAAAAAATCTAAAAGCGGGAATTATACTGTCAAAGCCGGCGATACAGTTTACGGCTTAATGAAAGCTTTTAATTTTAAGAATGAAAAAGAATTTAGGGATTATGTAAAAATGTCTGGAACAGCAAAGCTGCAAAAGGGTGCTGTTTTGCGTCTGCCAACAGTAAAGTTTGAAACTACGTTTGCAGCGGTTGCTCGCAAGTATAATATGTCAATACGCGACCTTGCAAAACTTAACCCGCAAATAAAGGATATAAACAAAATTTCTAAAGGCACTTTGATAAATGTTCCATACAGGCCATTTGAGAAGCAAGAAGAACCACAGGCAGAGCATGTACCGCCGGAGAATACTCCAAGGCCGGAAACTTCCGCCCAAAAACCGGAAATCGAAATGCTGCCTGCACGAAGATATGTAGCCCCTCCTGAGGTTATTGTTCCTGATTATACGGCGGCAGAGATCGCAAAAGAATTAAAAAAATCAGCCTCTGATTTCGGCGCTATAACAAGAAAAAATTTCAAAACAGCATTTGCTAAGGTAAATAAAGATAACGTTTTTGAGGTTATCAAAGAGTATGATAAGATTTCCCCGAAAGAATCTCTTATCGAAATGATTTGTTCAGAAGTTGCCAATAAGTTAAACCGCGGGAATCCGCGAAAAGATGCGGTAATGCATTTGTACGGACTTGTAGAAAAGCGTGCAGGGACAGGTCTTGCGGATGAAAATGTAAGAAAAGCATTTAAGCAGGAACTCGACGATCAGTTTGATAAATGGTTCACACTTGTATCAACTAAGAAGCTTGATAAAATAATAAATTCCTTAATCGAAGGGAAGTACCCGGAAGGTATTGAACGTGCAGGAGTTCCAGGAAATACAGTAGTTGTTGTTAATGGTAAGAAATCAAAGTTTACAGTTGATAGTTTGTATCAAGACTGGCAGAAAAATGCAAAGTTATGGAACCGAACAGAAACACGCCCGCGGCCTTCTGTAGATAAAAACGGAAATCCGGTTGCAGAAGTAAAGTTTTTTGAGCCGACAGATGAAGGTGCTTTAAGCGGAAAAACAATTATTGTTAATCCAGGTCATGGCGGTATTATGGCCGACACACAAAATAATTCTTTGAATTTTGATCCCGGAGCAAGCAATGCGGTTGTTGTTAAAAAACGTATTGGGAAAAGAATTGTTAAACTTGATCATAAAAATAAATTCATCGGAAATGGCGGAAAGCCTCTGGAAGAGTGGGTTGTTAACCGGAAATTCGGAGATGCATTGACTGAAAAGCTTAGAGAACAAGGAGCAAAAGTTATTTATATAACAGGTTCCGCGTATGTCGCGCCGGAAACGATCGAGAAGTACAGAAAAGATGCAGATATGGTGATAAGTCTGCATGCAAATTCCATCGGGGATAAAGAAGGGATCATGATTATTCCTACCACTTCAAGGGTTGGTAAACGTTTTATTCCGGACGATGATGATGCTGATTTTGCCGAAATTATTCATGATAACTTAGAGCAAAGCGATAAATTTAAAGGTTATTCAAAAATTAGAACACAAGGATTAGCCGTCCTAAGGGATACTTCCGGGCTTGCTTACGAGGGGCCGGATATTCTTATCGAAACAGGTAATTTGAAAAATCCGAATGATGTTGAAAAATTGGCAGATGATAAATATATTGATAACCTGGCTGAAAAATTTAATGAAAGTATCGTTGATTATTTATCACGGCCTCCAAAGAAGAAGCCGACTATAGAAGATATAAGAAAAACTTTCAATCTTCGATATGTTGACGTCAGTGAAAATTATCCTCATACAGTCAAAAAAGGTGAAAATCTTTCGCTTATAGCTAAAAAATATGGCGTTCAGGTTAGAGGTATAAAAGAATTTAACAGAATGGATTCTGACGAGATATCGGTTGGTCAAGTGCTGAAAATTCCGCCTAAAATTAAAGCAAAAAATATTGATAGTCTTAAAGATGTTTCTAAAGCAACCGGACTAAGCCTTGACTATATTAAGGATTTGAAGAAAAGTGAAGATTCCGCAGAATTTGATGAAGATGATTTCCATACAAAGGCTTACTATGATAAAAACGGGAATTTAACCATCGGGATAGGGCATCTTATCAAACCGGATGAAATGCAATTATATAAAAACCGGGAACTGTCAAAAGATGAGGTTTGTACTTTGCTTGCACAAGATATTCTTGACAGAGCCGAAAATCTTAAGATAATTTTAGGCTCTGAAACATATAACAGCCTGCCGCCGGCATTGAAAGATGCAGTAATGGATTTCACATTCAGCCGTGGCGAGGGAACCATAGAAAATCATCCCGGATTTGTTGAGGCGCTTCAGAATGAAGATTATGAAAAGGCAATTTCTTTGATGAATATTGATTACTCTGTTAAAAACGGCAAAAAGATTTACCTTGCAGGTATGGCAAAGCGCAGGTTATTTGAGATTTATCACGCGTGTAAAATTTATGACGGAGATATCCCTAAGGAAGTTTTAAGAGCCGCACAAAGAATTTATGAACGCGGGCTTAAGCACATGAAAACAGAGTTTCCTGATGCAAGAGAGCGTGCTAATATAAAAGCCGGTTATAACAAAGAAGTTAAGGCCTGGTTTGGTGATGAAATTGATCTCAAATAGATTTTTCTATGGAGAATACTTTTTCTTTAATCTTGCGATGTCATTTGCAGATATGCTGGTTTGACCGTGTTCCTGAAAGTACATAATATCGTTTCTGTCAGGGGAATGCCAGGTTAACCCGAGTGCATGCCCGATTTCATGTAATGATATACTGTAAATTTGTTTGTCAGTCATATACTTATCCGATCCGGGGTATGTAAGCCATATCGTTATGACTGCTTTTGCGTAATACCCGGTAGGAGTGTATGAATGAGCAAGCCCTACTGCATTTTCAAACTGACTGCCTGCTGTGTTAGGATTGTTTTCGGAAAATTTTACAATGATATGCGGAATTTTCTTTTCAGAATCAACAAATCGGAATTTTGTAAATCCGGTTGCAGACTGCCACGCCCCAAACGCCTTTTGAACAATCGGTTTCTTCTCGTGGGGCTCAATGTAAACGCTCAGAGGAAAATACTGCCAGTACGGGAATTCGTATGCTTTAACCGGAACAGCTGCGTTTATAATAAAGAAAATCACAACCAGTATCAGCTTTTTCATTTTACACTCCGGCAGTAATCGGTTTTTCTGTAATACAATTCATAAGATTACGAGTGTCTTTAAAACAATTTGAGGCCTTTTCTCCTTCTTTAACCCCGAGCAGTATTGCCAAATAAATGTCATTATCTTTTTCAATGACTGCAGACAGTGTGCTGAAATGTCCCTGAACTCCGTATTTTGAGGCAGTACATTCCGGTATATAGTAACTGCTGTCCTCAGTAAGCAGCTGGTTAGTTGTTTTAAAAATTATTTCCTCTTCATTATATCGTATTGTATAGGATTTCCGTTTAAATATATCGCAAAAATGCCTATTTTGAATTGCGTATTCCATTAATTTGCAGGCATCCTCCGCTGTTGTATAATTTTCTCCGTTTACTCCGGTCGGGCTTGAATATAATGTGTTTACTGCTCCGATTTGAGCAGATTTTTCATTCATTAGTTTTACAAAATCTTCGACAGTTCCTGCTACAGCTTGCGCAATATTTAATGCTGCAATATTGTTTTGCGTTATGAGCATTATATTTACAAGATCATAAATTGTTGCTGATTTTAATCCGTTATAAGCTTTTTCTGAAATTTCAACCGGCATTTGCGTTTTGCCGCTTTCGAGTGCAACCAGTGCTGTTATGATTTTAGAAAATCCGGCTGAATTAAAAATCGTTTTGGTCTGTTTTTCCATAAGAATTTTTTCTGTGCTTAGATTTTTTATTATTAATGCGCTTGTTGATACCGGCGGCAATTTAATGTTCTCAATGTAGCATAGCGGTCTGCTGTTATAAAGCCAGCCAAGTTTTTTGAAAGCCTGGTAAGTCGGTTCGTTAATTTCATCACCTTTTTGGTGGCAGTTTTCAAGATAAGTAACGTATCTTTGGCGGTTCCGGCGGTAATATTCTACATCAAATACATTTTTGAAGTTGTCAAGTTTATCAAGTGCGTCAAGGCATAATAGAGTTCTCATACACTTTATGCACTTATTGCAGTTTTTTGAATCCGTAATACAGACATGGAGATTTTTTTGTGCTGGTTCAAAGTCTGTTATATCTGCTGTTTTCTCAAGACGGTTCTTTTCCCCGCCTTCCGAATAAATTCTCAGGTTTGAAGTGCTTAGTGAGTTTACAAGCAGAAGTTCATAATGTGCGCAGTCAAACAGATCATTATTTTTCAGGCTGAAATTCGAAAAGTCGTATGTTGAGCCATAAAAATATATTTTCCACAACTTTTGAAGTAAAAGTACCGGAAATAAATTATAATATTCAGAATAAAGATGGTATTTGATGTCAAAAATCTCAGACAAGTTCGTTTTTGCCTTAATCAACGGCAGCCCGATTTCCTGTGCAAGTTTTTCGGAACATTCAAAACATTCTTTTTCTACTCTTTCCTTTTGGCCTTTTTCATTGTAAGCGGTAATACTGAATGCTCCTGCGTTATGTAATAGCAGATGAGTTAGTTTATAACCGGGACATTTGGGATTTAAATACCGGCTCAGGCTATGCATGGAATCAACCCCTCTTGATATCCCGGTTCCGACAGCGCCGGCATTTTTTACCGGAGTTCCGGCAGGTTCTGCTGAAATTCTTGTTTTATATAAATTTTTTGAATTTTTTACAACTGATGGTATAAGCTGTGTTGTTATATTATGAAGCAGTTCTTCAGAAACCGGTGCGCTGCAGATTATGTCTTTTTGTTCCATCATTGCAATCGGCAGCATTGCAATTAAAAATCCGTCACAGCGGTCGGTTATAAAATATTTCCCGTATTTTTCATCTACTTCCAGCCACAAATCTTGTGTTTCATTATTAATTTCAATTTGGCAGGTAATTCTGGCCTTTTTGTCCTTTTTTATAATTTTAGGTGTTCCGATTGTAATCATTTATCTTCTCCCGCAACTATTATTATATATTTCCTCAAGTTTTTGGGCAAGTCATTTTATACTTCATTACAAATTCTGCGTGCATTAAAGAGGCGGGATACTTCGACGGTTAAAATTTTTTCACAAACTTGCCAGTTGTCGTTATTTCCGTTACAATTTCACTATGTTCAAGTATTATGGCAAATATTCTCCGTATCTTTTTTTGCTGCCGGCCGGTATAGTTTTGCTGGTATTCTTTTTTATACCGTTTTTTCAGACTTTTTATTTGAGCTTTTTTGATTATTCTCATAGTATTTATGCTCCGGCGGCTGTCGGTATTCAAAATTACATTGATCTTTTTCAAAGCCCGCTTTTTTATAAAGTTCTTTGGAATACTTTTATCTATCTTTTTGCGGCTGTGCCGGTACTTGTTATTTTCCCGCTGTTT
>CALUYR010000128.1 GCA_944325045.1 Candidatus Gastranaerophilales bacterium | reverse complement strand
CCCGTATTCATTGCTATACTTGACTTTTCCATGTTTTTACCTCCTTTTTTCTTCATTATAAACTATTTTTTTATTTTTGCAAGCAGTTTATGCTAAAAGAAAATTTCCAAGATGTATAATGCTTTTTGAATACCTTGCACATTTTTTACATAACTGCTATTATTTTGGTATGCCAAAACTGGATAAAATAGAAGAATTGCAGGAAATATTAAAAGAAGATAGTGAAAACTTTCAGGCACGCCGCGAATTAGCATTATTACTTGCAGATAACGGTTTTGCCAAAGAAGCCTCACTGCATTTGCGGTATTTGGCAGAAAAATTTCCTGACGACAGCAATATTTTTTACAATCTTGGCATATCATACGAAAAACAAAAATTATTTAACCAAGCAAAAGAATCTTATCTTAAATCAATAGAATTAAATCCCGAAGGAATGGATGCTGTATATAATTTAGGGCTTGTATATATTGAACTGAAAGAATTTGATAAAGGTATAGAATGCTTTAAAAAAATTCTCGCCAAGGACGAAAATGATTCGAATTCCTATTTCAACCTCGGGATATGCTACCTAAAAAGCGGAGACCCAGTTAGCGCAATGATGAATTTTCAAAACACGATCGACATAAACGATGAGGATTTATACGCGCACTTCTACATAGGAAACATTCTCGTTGAAATGGGAGAACTTGACGAGGCAAAAGATGAATTCATAAAAGTTACGGAAATTTCACCGGATTACAGCTGGGCTTATTACAATTTGGCCTCAATCGCCTTTATGCAGGAAGATTTCGAACAAGTCGCAATTAACCTCGATAAAACAATTGAACTTAACCCCAAAGATGAAGGTGCATATATAAATTATGCAAAACTTCTTACGCAAATAGGCCTCTATGACGACGCAAGGCAAATGCTTATAAACGCAATGAAATACTGCCGGGATAAAGGAAATTTATTTTACTATATAGCAAAAATCTTTAAGCAGGAAGGCAATATTCAAGGCTATATAACAAATCTGAACAACGCCCTGCAAAATAGAGAAACATTAACCCTTGATCCGGATACAGTAATGAATGAACTTGAACATGCCGGAAATGTTAACGTCAACGATAATTAATAAATATTAATATATTTGTCCTAAAGTAAAAAATATCGTATTATAATAGTATGAAAAATGCGCAGATTGTATTAGTTGATGATGAAAAAATGGTTACCTCAGCATTTCGAACACTTTTGAAGGTTGAGGGATATAAAAATGTTAACTGTTTTAACAACCCCGAAGAAGCCCTTGAATTTTTAAAAGACAATATTCCCGATATAATCGTTTCAGATTTTCTAATGCCCCAGATGAACGGATTGGAATTTTTGACAAAAGCAAAATCGCTTTACCCGGAAGTCAGTATGATTTTGCTTACCGGATACGCAGATAAAGAAAATGCGATTAAGGCTATTAACGATATCGGTTTGTATAAATATATCGAAAAACCTTGGGATAACGATGACTTGCTGATGAACTTGCGTAACGGCATAGAACGCAGTCATCTTTTGTCAGACTTGCGTGCAAAAATATCAGAGTTGGAAGAAGCAAAAAAACAACTCGAAATCTATTCAACAGATTTGGAAAAGCTTGTTGCAGAAAGAACAAAAGACCTGCTAATCGCTAATAATAAATTATCAGGAATAATAAATTACTGTGCGGACGGAATTATAATTATTGATAAAAACGGATGTATAGAACAGGCAAATCCGGTTTGTGAAAATATGACAGGATTGAGCGAAACCGCTTTGAAAAATAAAAAGTTTCAGGAAATTGCCTACATAGCTTCAAAACAAGGAAATAAATCTTCTTTAAATAATGAAAATTCCGGAATATTTGGTCTTAACAAAGATAAAAATGATGTGTTGGTAGAGGATTGTTTTATAGTCAATACACTCGGAGGCTCAGAAACACCGGTTGAAATAAACTTTGCAGCAATTAACTCGGAAGATGAAGAACAAAAATATGTAGGAGTTATCAGAGATGTAAGCAAGCAAAAAGAAACCGAACGGCTTCGGGATGATTTTATTGCAACATTGACCCACGATTTACGAACACCTCTTCTTGCAGCAATCCAAACGCTGAAATTCTTCCTGGACGGATCTTTAGGCCCGGTAGAAGAAAAACAGTCGGTATTGCTTTCTACAATGCTGCAAAGTAACGAAGATCTTCTCGGGCTTGTTAATGCATTACTTGAAGTATACAGGTTTGAAAGCGGCAAGCTGACGCTATGTAAAACAGTTTTCCCGGTAAAAGATCTTGTGACACAATGCTATGACGAGTTAAAACCGCTTGCGGATAAAAAGAATATCAACTTTAAGCTTAACTGTAATATAGATGATAAACTTGAAATTACAGCAGATAAGGCTGAACTAAAAAGAGTAATTATTAATCTGTGCGGAAACGCCGTGAATTATACCAACAAAAACGGAGAAATCGAAGTAATAGCAAAAGCTCAGTCCGGAGATTTCATCTTTTCGGTAACTGATAACGGAAACGGGATTCCTCCTGAGGATATTCCGCATCTTTTCAATAGGTTTTCGCAGGGAACAAGCAGAAAACGCTCAACCGGTACGGGGCTGGGGTTATATTTATCCAGACAGATTATAGAAGCCCACGGCGGAAAAATTTGGCTCGACAGCAAAATTAACAAAGGCAGTGAGTTTACATTTTTACTTACAAATGTTGTAAAAGAAGAAAGACAGGTTGTAAATGGTTAAAGTTTTGATTATAGAAGATCAAGATATGGCAAGAGTAGCATTATCTGTTGTTTTAAGCAAAAATGCAAACATCGAAATTGCAGATATGGCTGTTGACGGCCTGGAAGGTGTCGAAAAAGCTATCTCTATAAAACCGGATTTGGTAATTATGGATATAGGCCTGCCCTCAATCGACGGAATTGAAGCTACGCGCCGGATCAAAGAAAGCAACCCTGATATAAAAGTTTTAATGTATACCTCAAGAGAAGATGAAAATGATATTTTTGATGCATTCCAAGCCGGAGCAGACGGATATATCACCAAAGGAGCAACAGTTGAACAAACAATTTCCGCAGTTCTTGCAGTAAGTGAAGGAACCGGCTGGCTTGACCCGGCTATTGCAAAAGTTGTGCTCACAAACATTAGAAGAGGAAATGTGCAGGAAGGACGCCGGGGCGAAATTAATTATAAATTAGGGAAAAACCTATACGGGCTTACTGAACGCGAAATGGATGTATTAGCACTAATTGTTGACGGACTTACAAATCCGCAGATTGCAGATAAGTTATGTATAACAATTTCGACAACTAAAACCCATGTTCATAGCATTTTACAGAAACTTTATGTCAGAACACGCGCGAAAGCAACTGCAATGGCCATGAAAGAAGGACTTGTATAGCCTATGAAGCGTATACTGCTTCCGATAATTATACTTGCAACAATTAATCTGCCTGCATATTCTGCAATAAGCTTTAAAAAAGACCAGGCAACAATTGAAGCTGAATACCTGAAAGATGTAGAAAGAAAACGTATTAAAGAGGAATACGGACGGAAAATTTTGGACAGAAATCCGTCGGGGTTTATGACTGCTGAAGAATACGAATTACTATCTCATCCTCAAGATAAATCAATAATTGATTACGGACTGCCGCAGACTGACAAACCTTATGATATGCAATATATTCCGCAGCCGACATATAGGCTTGCCAGATACAACGACCCGCCAGGAACTCCTGATTTAAAAATAAGCAAAGATCTTTATCGCACAAGACAATTAAATTTACCGGGAATTACATCACCTGATTTTACAATAATGGTTTATCCGGCGGTATACTATTACCCGGCAAGGGGGGCGATAAGTTGTGATTTGTTTTTAATTGCACTAAGAGATAACGACAGTGCCGTAAATAAAATTCTCAAAGCAAATATTGCAAACAGGTACCCGGAACCAATTCTTTCAACGGATAAAGAACTCACTAACAGCACTGCATTTAGGACGCTTACACCTATTGACTTTTCCGAGGACAGCACTAAGCTTCTGGTAAAAGAAAAAATAGGCAGTTCCGCTGACGGAATTTGGCAGACCAATGCAATAGTTTATGATTTTAAGACACATACATCTTATAATCTTGTTGAATTAAGATACGCAATATCTTACTACTGGAAAGAATACAAAGGACTTGATCTTGTTGATAAAAGATGGGACATTTATCCTTTGGGGTTCAGTAAAGGCAACCCGGACAGAATAATTGCAACGGCTTACGCCTACACTGGAGAAGCCCCGGTGTTTCTCGGAGTATGGTCTATTGATACAAAAGGCGAGCAGTCACGGCTGATTTCGCTTAATAACGGAAGCATTGAAGTTGCATCAAATGGTTTTAAGATTGTTAAAGACGGAGTTGTGGCTCCTTCTTTGGGAAAACTTCAGGAAAAGGCAGAGAAAAAATTTATAAGATAAGAAACTTCTAGATTGAAAAAAGAAGATAAAGCAGTTAAAAACCAGCTTAAAAACGAAATGCGCCAAAAACTTAAAGAAGTAAATGAGCAATACAAACGAGAAAAAGAAGATTACAAACTGATGGATAAGCTTGAAGGTTCAACGTCACAGAATGAGAATGTAGAAAAATACAACGAACTACAGGAAAAATTAAATCAGGAAAGACAGCTTCAGTCCCAGCGTGAACGTGCGAAAAAAGAAGCTCGTGCCAGAAAAGCCAAACTTCGCGAAGAAAAAGCAAAGCAAAGAGCCGAAGAGAAAAAAGCAAAAGAAGCCGTAAAACAACAGGCTGAGCAAGCTGAAAATTCATCAGAGCAACAAAAATAATAACTCCATATAATCAGGCCGGAAGATTTTTTACTAACTTCCGGCCAAACAGTAAATTTATTTACACTTATGCTTTCCTTCCCAACTCAAGCCGTCACACTTCAAATAATCCATATTCTCGTTATAAATTACCCAGGCAGCACAAGCGCGGCCATTTGACCTGGCTGTTGAAGAGATACTGCATTCGCCTGGAAAACGATACGAATTAGATGGCAGATTTTTATTTTCAATACCTTGCGGATAAACACCATTTTTAACAATCATAAAATAAAAAAGGTTTTTCCCGGTAGTAAATTCGTTATTTTTATTGGGAAACCAAATCGAAACATCTATATTGCCAGAATTGACCCAGCCAAAATTAAGAATTGTACCATCTTTAAGCTGAAAGAAATTTTTCATTTTTGCAGTGCTGGAGCTAGAGCTGGAGCTGGAGTTACTAGACGCGTACACAGTACCTTGCATAGTATAAACAGTATAGTTTCCAATGAAAGAATTATCCTGAGGATTGACACCTAAATACGGAGTCATAATATCAATAGCCTTTTGCATACCGGAAGTATCCAAAATAGTCTGTCCATTATCATCAGTAGTACCGGTAGATGTGGCAGTAAGTCCCCACTCATCAATAGTACCATGATCAACTATAGCCATTTTATAAGCACTGTTTAATACAGAATAAGCTTTCTTTAACCTTGTAACAGTAACTTTTTCCTGATATTTAGCAACTAACGTCGGCAAAGTCATTGCTGCAACCACACCGATTATGCCAAGCGTGATTAAAACTTCTGCCAGAGTGAACGCAGCCTTTCTGGTTGCTAAGCCACCTCTTACTTTACGCTTTAATTTGTCAGATAAAACTTTACTAATTGTTTGCTCTATATTCACTTTTTCTTTTTTAGGGCAGGAAAAAAGAAAAAGTGAAACGAAAAAGAAAAACTTGCTGTTTAATTTC
>CALUYR010000127.1 GCA_944325045.1 Candidatus Gastranaerophilales bacterium | reverse complement strand
ATTTGAATACCTGTTTTTGATATTGCAAACGTTTTTTATCTGATAGAGAATTAAATTCCCTTAAATCGAAACTTTTTTCAACCGGAAGTTTTCGCTCAAAGTTTTGTATAGTATCGTACCGCCAGGAATTTTTAAGTGTTTGAGCCGGATTAGCTCCCTTTAACTGGCGGATCTCAACTTTTTTACGTAATTTTTTAAATTTAGCTGACTTGTCTTTGGAAAAAATATCTTTGACCTTAGAACCTCCAGCCCCAGCAAGACTTAAGCCTGCCCCAAGTGCTCCTTGAAAAATAACACCTTCCTCAAATGACATATAATCATTATTAAGTGCTACGGTGTTTACTGATAACGCCAGTTTTGATAATTTATTCAAATACTCATGCTGTGACATATTTTCCCCGTGTTAAGTATTTTCCCCTTATATATTTATAAAGTTTTTTTATTAACAAAAATTGCCTTTTGTAAGAAATTATTAAGAATTATTAAACAAAGGGAAATCCGGTAACAGAACCATTAAAGTTACCGGATTTGAATGTAATTATTAAGACGTATTAATTAGGATTTTGTGTCAATACCTGCACCGCCTGCTGCCAGCACCTGCGCAAACATCTGGGGATTATTCAGATATGCTTGCTGAAGTTGATACAACATATACTGATCCACATTCATACCTCCATTTGCCAAAGGATTTGTTGTCCCGGTATCAAAACCTTTTTCCTGAGAGAGTTCCTCTTTTGCTTGAGCCTTCATTTCCCGTTTTTGGGCAGTATAACTTTTACCAACAACAAAACTTGTTAACATATCACCAAGCATACCGCCGATGATACCGCCTACGAAGGGACAAACCGGACATAAAGCTGCACCTAAAGCGAAACCGACAACGCTTCCTGCTGCTCGTGAACCTGCTTTAACAAGTTCACCGGCACCTGTTACAATTCCGCCTTCCCAAGTTGCTGTTGCGATATTCGGAAGTTCTGTTGCCAGAAACACCAATGAACCGATTAACGGCATTTTCCCTGCAAGAGAAGAACCGACGCCTTTTAAACTTCCCCAAAAACCGTTTTTACCGGCAGCCCTTGCAGTTTCACCTCCGACTTTCCAAGCTTTTTTAGCATCCGGGAAAATATTTTGTATATTTTTCCACATTGCTTTGAAAAATCCGCCTTCCTGATCTATCAGCTGCTTGTTATGTGCTTCGGAAGCTTTGAAAGCATCTTTTAATTTTGTACCCAGGTTCTTATAGCCTGTACCGCCGACATATTTCCCGGCAGAATTTTTTGTTCCTTTTATAGAAGCCTTTAAACTATTGCAAAAAACTTCACCTCCAGTGCCTAAAGCAAAATCAGGAGCCATTTTTAAACCGCGTTTTGCATAATTCCACATTTTACCTAAAGTAACTGCACTAATCATAATTTTACCTACCTATAAGTAACCTTTAACTAACCTTATATATAAAAAGAATTTTTACCCTAAAAAATTGCTATATAAATTTGAAAAGTAACAAAAGTTTACAAACTAAATTAACCAATTAATTACTTTACTATAAACTTTTTTCTGGTAAAATACACTTAAAAAGAGAGGGATATATGTTAAAAAGGATCTTAACTTACAAAAATATTATTTTTATAATACTTGTCATAGGACTGCTGCTTACAATACCTAAAATAGTTGATTTTTCTTTTTTGTTTTTTGTTGTTTTTTTTTTTGTTTGCTTTTTCTGCCTGTATGTAAGAAAGATGGAGAGATACAGCGGCCGCAAACTTTCGTCTCGGATTGCAGTACTGGTAAGCTGTATTGCAATATTTGCTTTATTTATCCCTGTACTCATTATGACATTCAAGGAAGTCAAAACATTTCTGATAAACATTCCGCAAAAGATTACGGCACTTATTACCTACATCAATTCAACTTCGGTTTTCGGCAAAAAACTGTCGGATATCGTCACTTTTAACAGCATATTTTCAAGCAAAACCGACATTGCCGGCAACCTGGTAAACCAGTCTTGGAATATAACTTTAGGACTGTTTGAAGTTGCAGTAATTGCTGTTGCGCTAATGATGATTGTATATTATCTGCTTGTTGACAAGGATCATTTACGAAATAAGTTTTTAGAATTTTTCCCGCAGGACATAAAAGATAAAGCAAACTATATATTAAGAACAATAACCAGCAAAGTCGGCGGTTATGTAAGCGCACAGATACTGTCCATGGCAGCAGTCGGAGTTATGACAATGATCTTTTTAATGTTTATGAGAGTTGATTATTCTCTGCTGCTTGGACTTATAACCGGAATTTTGGATATCGTTCCGATAGTCGGGCCAACTATTGCCATAGGCATAATATTCCTTGTTGCATACCCGTTCAGCCTCGGGAAAGGGCTGCTAATTTTTGCACTGTTTTTGATTGTCCAGCAAATATCTAATTACGTTGTACGCCCGATTGTTTTTGGGAAGTGGATGGAATTACATCCTTTAATGATATTTTTAGCATTATTCCTTGCCCAGCAGTTCTTAGGTTTTTGGGGGGTAATACTTTCACCTGCAATTGCGGCAACATTATGCGTGCTTATTGATGAACTATATCTTAAGCCTATGAATGAAAAATCTGAGGCCTCAAATGAATAATAATGAGATATTTCTCTACCCGCCAAAGAATGACAAAAATTCTGAGGCAAATATTTGGATGGTATTTCCGGGGCCGGAATCATTTGCGCTTTCCTCACTTGGTTATCTGTGGCTGTTCAAGACAATTGATGAAATGGAAAATGTAAATATAGAACGAGTTTATGCTGATTCGGAAAAGCTTCACTTTAAGCCCGATGAAGTAGATTTTGCAGGGTTTTCTTTTACATTTGACACGGATTTTATGAACATTTTTTCAATTCTTGAAAAACATAAAATTCCTATAAGAAAATCTGATCGTAAAGGGAAATTTCCTCTGATATTTTCAGGCGGGCCAGTCGTGAGTGCTAATCCTGCTCCTTATGAAGATTTTTTTGACTTTTTTATTATTGGCGACGGTGAAGATGCAAATTTAGAAGTGATAAAACTTTATACGCAAAATAAAAATCCCGATAAAAATGAATTTCTTAAATTAATATCTGAAATTGAAGGTGTATATGTTCCTGGGATTAGCAAGAGGGTAACAAAACTTACTAAACGGCTTGAGGAATGTATATATACGCCGGTTCTCAGCGATAAAGCATTTTTCCCAAACACTTTTATTGTTGAAGCAGCAAGGGGCTGCTCAAACAGATGCGGATTTTGCCTCGCATCATACCTCAATCTTCCGTTCAGATTTATGAATTACGAAAATCTTATTAACGTAATAGAACTGGGCTTAAGACATACGAATAAAATAGCACTTCTCGGCGCACAGTTAAGCGCACATCCGAATTTTTCGGAAATCTGTTCATATATTCATAACAAAGTTAAAAACGGAGAAAAAATTGAGATGAGTGTATCATCGCTGCGTGTTGATGCGATAACAACAGAGATAATCCAAGCATTAACAGCCTGCGGGCAAAAAAATGTAACGCTTGCAATTGAAGCCGGAAGTGAAAGACTAAGAAAAGTTATCAACAAGAATCTCTCAAAAGATCAGATATTTAAAGCGGTTGAAGCAGCGAAAACGTGCGGATTAAAGGGGTTTAAGTTTTACGGAATGATTGGTCTGCCGACTGAAACTTATGAGGATTTAGACGAGATGATTAATCTTGCAAAGGAGATAAAAAATACATACAAAGGATTTGATATTTCATTCGGGTTTTCAACTTTCATCCCGAAACCCAATACGCCGTTTCAGTGGTGCGGGAGGGAAGCAACAAAATTGCTGGAGGAAAAAAGTTCCTATCTGAAAAAAGAATTGCATAAAATAGGAGTAAAGACGAATTTTTCAAGTGCAAAGTGGGATTACTGGCAGGCAGTGCTCTCGCGCGGAGACCGGTCTTTGGGCAATTTTATCGAAGAAGTTTACAGAACCGGAGGAAAACTTGGCGCATACAAACAAGCTGCAAAAAAATATAACATTGATACTGATGAATTTGCACTGAACAATTGGGATTTTAGCCGTAAGCTCCCGTGGGATTTTATAGACATTAAACCCGGGAAAGAATTTTTGATTAAAGAAAATGAAAGGTTGCTAAATCTTTCCGGTTGTTTTATTAAGTAAATTACACAATAAAGTTTAATAATTCTTTTCTGTCATCTTCCAGAGTATTTCCGGTTGCGAAATTTGTGTAAGCCTTATAAGCGATAGATCCGTCCTCACGGAGAGTATCTTCACTATAAGCCATATTTTCATTGTGCCCGTGTTCAAGAACATTATCCAAATCCGGGTTATCATCACTATCGTAATCTTCAAGATTATGGAAAGACAAACCGCCGCCAGTACCTGTCGGCAGGTAAATATCAGAATAAGTTAATTCATTTAAGTTTAAGTCTTGGAATATCTGGTCAACTGCAACCTGCGTTGAAGCACTCCAGTTTGTTGCTATAAGCTCGTTTCTGAAATCATCTTCAATCATTTCGCAAGTGTTATAAGTTACAGCCTCGTTTGTAATATGCGTAGAGTGAATAAGCTCATGGGCAAGAATTGAGGCAAAATAAGTAGAGGCGAAATTATAATAAACTTTGTCAGAGGCAAGAACCATATCTGCGTATGCTTCATTTATTTCCGCCTGTGTAACGTCTGCATCAAATAAGTAATCAAATTCGCCGTTGTTTATTGCAAGCCTAAGCTGGTTTTCATTTGTATAAGGCCTGTCTATAACAAAAACACTGGCGTTCAAGATGATACTCCTTTGCGTATGCTGCAAAGCGCCGACATTTTCATTTGCATGATCTTCCGGGTTTAGATAGTAAGAAGTATTGTATGCACTTGAATAAGCGCCAAGAACAACGTATCCGTCGCCGGATGCTTCTTCAAAATATTCATCGTTGCCAAAACCGATCGGGAAATCGCAATTTTCAATAGCTTTTCGCAATCTCAGCAAAAATGATAACTTAACTTCGGAATCGCCTCTTGCCTTACCTTCTGCGACTCTTTCTTCATAGTTATTTATATAATCATCAAGCCAGTTTACCAGAATTTCAATACCGCCTTCGATAATTTTTTGTTGAACTTCAAGATTGTAGTTTTCACTGTACTGAATCGATTTAAGAATATTTGATGTGTCGGTTTTAGAATCAATGTTTTTCTCTGCGGCGGCAGATGTTGTCGTTGAATTAACTTCTTTAAGTGTTTCTTCATAGCTAACGAAATCAATTTTTTTAGCCTCAAACACAGTGGTCGGCAGCTTAATATCAGCACCTATTGAGGAATTTTCCTGAAGCATTTGATTAATTTGGTCCTCTTCAGTGAGAAGTTTATCAATTTCCGACTGAACATCACCTGAATAGACGTCATCTTCTGCATAAACGACACCTCCAAGCTGAGAAAAATCAAACCGGTTTGTTACAGTAAGAAAAGACGGCCCTGATTGAACTTCTGTTGAAAGGCTGTTAACAAGGTTTTCAGTCAGATTATTGTAATACTTATTTAGTTGTAATGAATTTACTTCTGTCATATTTAACCAAATGTTTTAAATGATCTTTCTACATTTTTATTAAGTACGCTTTTAATACTTTCCTCTTCCGCAAGGTAGGCATTATATTGCGTATCAATTTTCTTCTGGTCAAGCTCATAACGCTTATCTTTAGCTTGAATTTCCTGCATGCTTTTGTTATACTCAGCCTCAGCTTTATCAATAGCAGCCTGCTCGGTCTCGTCAGTAATCATAGAACACGAACTTAATGCAACCGTTT
>CALUYR010000126.1 GCA_944325045.1 Candidatus Gastranaerophilales bacterium | reverse complement strand
AAGTGCTTGTTTTGATATAAAATTCCCTATGCTGTACAGAGAATTAATTAAGCAGGGCGCGGAAATTATAGTCTCGCCTTCTGCCTGGTCAACTCTAACTGCTTTTTCTGAAAAAGCAAAAGATGATTTTGTAAAAACATGGCAGTCCATGAATATTTGCCGCGCAGCTGAAACTCTTACTTATTTTGTGACAGCAAACCTTGTCGGTTTAGCCGGAAGCAATGTTTTAAGTGTCGGCAATTCAATGATATGTGATCCTATGGGAACTGTTGTTGCAGGAGCCGATACTTATGAAACCGGAGTTTACGCAGAAATCGACTTGTCAATTGTAAGAGACTTTAAACGCTTATATCCGGTTGCCGAGATGGAATAACAATTCATTTATAAGAAATAAAAAAGCCTGAGAATAATCTCAGGCTTTTTGTTTATCTTTATTTACTCGCCGATATACGGTTTTGTGTATAACGTATTGTCCGGATCGGGCATATATTTTTCAGCCCGGTGGATCTGGCCAAACTCGTCTACTGACAACATTTTAGTCTCTTTAAGTTTAGCAATCGTTTCCGGATCAATCTGGTCACCTTTTTTCGGAGTATACTTGTTTACTGAAGAAAAATCAGCATCTTTAAGTTTCACAAAAGTATCCGTATTAAGCGGTTTTACTGTTTTCATAGGAGGAATGGGAACCTGATTTTGTCCGCCTCTGAGAAGTTGTCTTGCATCGACCATCATTTTATCAAGTTCACGTTGAAGATTATTTGAACCTCGAGTATAAATTTCAAGGAACTTATCTGCACCTATTTCTCTTGCACCTTCAACAACAGCGTCTTCATTTACACGAAGATGAGCTGCATAGGCTTTGCCTGATGCGACATCGGCTGTGGCAATTCCGTTTCTGCGTGTAAGACTTAAAGCTATATCTTTTGCATCTGCCGGTTTTCCGCCGTCAATGAACCCGTTTGAGGAGGCAATACTTCCGTTTGGCCCGATTGATTGACGCATTTTTACAACAGCATTGCTTTGCCCCGGATTGGTTATAGATAAAGCGCCCTGCCCAACTACTTGGTTGCCGTCTTTTATTCTTAAGCCGGCAATTGTATAATTTGATTTTGCCTTAAATCCAATTTCTACACTTGGGTTTGTTGCTTTACGCAATAGTTTTTGCAGAAGTTCTCCTTCCTTGCCTCCTTCTTTTGCCATAAGCTCAAGCTGGGTTTTTGACAGTGTAACTCTGCCTGAAGCCCCTGCTGTTTTTGGTAATACATCCATAATTTTGCCTGCAATTTTCATCAATTTTAATGGTGTCATAATCTATTTTCCCCTTTCTTTTTACTGTTTCTTATTTTTGCTGCTTTTTCATTCTGCATCATTAATAAAATTCTGCCTAACGACCTTTTACCTTGGTTAATGCTTGTTTGAAAATTGATTTTCCCTTACTCTTTTATAAAAACTGTAACAATTTTTAAATTGCTAAAACAAATTCACAAATATACTAATAAATCCGCAAAATAGCTAATTTATAAGCCATTTCAGAATTTACAAAACTTAATACACAAAATTTATCAAAGGAATTTAACAAACTTCTAAGGCAAAATTATATTTATATAAGCAAAAGTTCGAGGCGGGATAAGCGTATTTTTACACCGGGGACACAAAAATTCGTGTTAGGAGAAAGAAATGGGCGTCAAACTTATATGTCTTTTTCGACAATCGGCGGAATTGGAGAAATAATTATCTGTTCAAGCAGGTCGTCATTTATACTCTTCACCTCATGACCGATTTTGGTAATTTCTTCGTTTGTCGTGAAGAAATACCGTTTAACGTATCTTAAAACCATTATCCCTTTATCAGGATGTTTTTCATATTTGTAAATGTTGTATTCAAAAAAATTCTTTCCGTTTGTTTCGCCGTTTTCAAGAAAACTTAGGATTGCTTTATCCTGCTTTTTGTTCTTTATGTATTTTAACAGCACAACTCCTTCTCTTGCCTCTATCTTCTTATCGGATTCATCCGCATATTTTAGCGGATTGGAAATTTCAGGATAATAATAAATCCCTATCATCTTAGTCCAGTTGTCTTTGGTTTCGCTGCCCGGGAAATATTCGTTTTCATATCCTTTTGCGGTTTCGCAGAGCCGGCTTGCTTTCAGCTGAAAAACATCATTATTAAAGTGTATATCCTCTGCCTTTGCAGTTTGAACAAATACCAGGTATGCCAGCAATAAAATTATGTAAATAAAAAAATTGGTTTTCATTAACTTTCTCCTCTTAAATAATATTAAAAATCATAAAAATTTACTTACAATTAGACAAAATGTTAATCCTGCGGGCTATTTTTTGACCTTGCGAAAAATTTTTGACTGTAGTAATATAAGTTTATTAAAGGAGAGATGTGTATGGAGACTTTAAATAAGAATGAAGGGTTAATTACAAAAATTATCGGACCGGTTGTAGACGTTGAATTTCAGCAGGGAGAACTTCCTGAAATATATACAGCGCTTCATATAACCAAAGATGACGGCAGCTATGTGGTAGCAGAGGTGCAGCAAATGCTCGGCTCAAACAAAGTTAGAACAGTTGCGATGTCGTCTACTGACGGACTTAAGCGGGGAATGAAAGTTATAAATACAAACGAGCCGATTAAAGTTCCGGTAGGCAAAGCGATTTTAGGCAGGATACTAAACGTTGTAGGGGAACCGGTTGACAAACTCGGCCCGGTAGAAACTGACACATACCTGCCAATTCACCGCGAATCTCCGCGGCTTGTTGACCAGAACACCGATATTGAAATCCTGGAAACAGGTATTAAGGCTATCGACCTGCTCCAGCCTTATCAAAAGGGCGGAAAAATCGGTCTGTTCGGCGGTGCCGGTGTCGGTAAAACAGTTTTAATTATGGAGTTAATCCATAACATTGCGCAGGAACATTCAGGTGTATCAGTGTTCGGCGGAGTTGGAGAAAGAACCCGTGAAGGAAACGACCTTTGGAATGAGATGAAAGAATCAAAGGTTATTGACAAAGTTGCATTGATTTACGGTCAGATGAATGAACCGCCCGGAGCAAGAATGAGAGTCGGCCTTTCTGCCTTGACGGCCGCTGAATATTTTAGAGATTACTCTAAACAGGACGTTTTATTGTTTATTGATAACATATTCAGATTTACCCAAGCCGGTTCCGAAGTATCGGCGCTTCTTGGACGTGTTCCTTCAGCAGTAGGTTACCAGCCGACACTTGCAACTGAAATGGGTGAACTCCAGGAAAGAATTACTTCCACTAAAGACGGTTCTATCACATCAGTTCAGGCGATTTACGTTCCGGCAGACGACTTAACCGACCCGGCTCCGGCAACAACATTCTCACACTTAGACGCGTCAACTGTATTGTCCCGTCAAATTGCATCGTTAGGAATTTATCCGGCTGTTGATCCGCTTGAATCTACTTCAAGAGCGTTAGACCCGAATATTATCGGTGAAGAGCACTACAATGTTACAAGAAAAGTTCTTGAAATCCTTCAAAAATACAAAGAGTTACAAGATATTATCGCAATCCTTGGTATGGATGAACTTTCTGAAGAAGATAAAGAAACAGTTAACAGAGCAAGAAAAATCCAAAGATTCTTGTCGCAGCCGTTCTTTGTTGCAGAACAGTTCTCCGGTATTCCTGGTAAATACGTCAAACTTGCTGATACAATCAGAGGCTTTAAGGAAATTATTGAAGGTAAACACGATAATCTACCTGAACAGGCTTTTTATATGGTGGGAACTATTGAAGAAGCTGTTGAAAAAGCCAAAACAATTCAAAGTTAAGTTTATAAAGGTGTTAACATGTCATTTCGGTTTAGTGTGATAGTATACGGAAGCTGGAATGACATGAAAAACCTTATTTTAAAAGGTTTAAAGGAGCAATATGCACTTAAAAATAATTACACATGAAAAAGTTGTATTTGATGAAGATGTTGACGAAATCTATACGCGTGGAGTTGACGGAGAGTTTGGAATTTTGCCTAATCACGTTCCTCTGATGTCTGCGCTCGATATAGGTGTTACCAAGGTTGTTCAGGGAGATCAGACAAAGTATTTCACAACAATGGGCGGTGTTTTTCAGTTTAAGGATAATGAAGCGATTATCCTTACAACAACTGCGGAAAATGGAAGTGATATTGATGTTACCCGTGCCAAAGAGGCTTTAGCCAGAGCAAAAGCACTTCTTGCAGAGCGTGATGCAAATATTGACGCAAAACGCGCGGAAGCTGCAATGGCAAGAGCGCTTGCTCGTTTGAAAGCGACCCTTAATCAATAATACGGTCAGACTTTGGCCGCAATTCTATCAGGGAGATATTTTGGTTTCACGGCAAATAACAAAATATATAGACGACTCAAAGATAAACGGAAAGTTATGCCGCTGGGATAAGCCAATTATCAATGTATTTGTAACCGAATTAAGATCTGCTCAGGCAGAGAATTTCCGGTATGACAAAATCGAAAAAGCTATTCAGGCTTGGAATGATGTTTTGTTAAAAAACGCGATAAACGTACGATTTCAGATCACTACGGCTCCGGCCGGAGCCGATATTGTTGTACATTGGGTTAAAGTCGGCAGGGTATATGAGGGAATGTGCAAGTATGTAAGTGTTGTTAACGGCGTTTTCAAAAAAATTTCTATTGATATCGGGCTGCCAAATGAATTTTCCGGAAAAGAAACAACTGATTTAAGTATATACTGTGCAATTATGCATGAATTTGGGCATGCACTCGGGTTAGGGCATGGCGTTGAGGTTGATGATATTATGTTTGTTCCTCATCAAAAAAATATTTCTATTCCAAGTGAAAATGATCTATATGTTCTCAAACAGATTTATTGTTAAAGTTTAAAAGGATAATCATCGGATATTTTCCAGCCGTCATTCTGAATTAATGCAGCACAGCTTGCCTCAGCATGCGAACTATTCTCTATATTCTTACAATATTTCATCAACTCATCCCGTTTTTTTGCAGAAAAAGTCGCATTTGAGCCAGCCTTAAATGCTAATGATTTATTCTTCTTATAGGACATCATAAAAGCAAAAATATCTCTGTTATCTTCATTTGGTTTTCCAAGACAGTTAAATCATATTTAATATGTAGGGCAACTGATTGCCCTACAGCTACTCCGCCAGTATAAATTGTAAAACAGCCGCCATCTTCAAATACATATACAGGGCCATCGTAATAAGAAGAAGGGATTAGATTATGAGATAGCTGCTTGCATAACCCCTGCTTTTTTGAATCATAATAAGAACAACGCACTATCCCAACTAAATAAGGGAACAAATATTTATTTAGAAATACATCTATCTGCTCTGCATTATTTTGTAGTTTTTGGTATTCCCAATAAGCCGAATCGCCGTTATCACTAATCGACATAAGTAATGCATTGGAAATAGTTGAATAAAATTTTTTCAATCGAACTTCAACTTCTGTTTTTTTTTATAACTCTGAATTAACATAGGCAGTGTCATTGCGGCAACCACACCTATTATGCCGAGGGTTATTAGAACTTCTGCTAATGTAAACGCGGCCTTGCAGGTGGCATAACCACCTCTTACATGACGCTGCGCTGTGCAGGACGTAGAGGGTATATTGTTGATGTTTTCTGGCGACGGTATAATGTTTCGGGGGCTAGATCCTGAAACATGTTCAGGATGACATACTAATATCTTGGACAACTTACTGGTGTTGATTTCTTGTTTGAGCGCGTAGCCTACAACTACATTACTTCTTTTCACTATTTCTTTACGGTTAGCACAGCGTAGCGTCATGGTGAAGTGGTTCAGCCACAGCCCTTGTCTCC
>CALUYR010000125.1 GCA_944325045.1 Candidatus Gastranaerophilales bacterium | reverse complement strand
TTTTTTATTTTCACTTTCAATTCTCATGTTATACTCCTCTGACCTTTGTGCTTGCTTGTATTATATCATAAATTTCTTCAGAATATCTTTTCTGAACTTCCAGTGCAAATTCTTTAATATCCTTAATCCCGATATCTTCAGTTAATCCTGACGCCTTTACCGGTGCCCCGGTTGAGATTATGTTTATACCTGTGTGAATTAGAACGGATGTTGTTGACTTTGTTGCAATTGATACGGTTAGTTTTTTCCCGTTAAAGAAAAGGTCGTCGCCCTCTCTTGTAATTTTTACACCTCTTTTTTCTAACGATTCTTTAATTATGCATATAAGCAGCCTCTGGCGAAAGACTCCTTCTACCAGTCCTATATTGAACTGTTCCGTTATAAAACTCAACATAAGTTTACTGTAGATTGGTTCATTGTTTATAACATCCTCAATGTCTACCATCTCGTCAAGTTTTACGTCGCATTCCCCGATGAAGCCGACTATCGCATCTCCTTGAATTTTAAAGTTTTTATAAATCCAGTGCGGTGCAAGTTGATATCCTTCGTATTTTATTTCCTTGTCAATAAATAATGTTTTCATATTAATTTTCAAATAACAATTTTATATAATGTGTATCCCCATTGTGTTTGAGCGCATTTTTTAATCTTGTGCAGGATTCACATCTCCCGCAGTGTTTGCTCTCCTCACCATAGCAGCTTTGTACAAGCTCTAACGGCATTAATTTCTTTAATGCTATATTAACTATAGCATTTTTATCATAATTTATCAAGGGGACAAGAACTTTGGGTTTATTAAGTGTGGAGTATTCAAAAAGTGCTTCTGCCCGCTTGGCAAATTCTTCGGTGTTATCCGGGAATGTTTCACCCTCTTCTTTATTTGCACCTATAATTATATGTGAGTAATTCCCGCTGTCAGCAAACGAGCCTGCAATATTTAAAAAAAGTCCATTCCGGTTAGGAACCCAGACTGCCTTTGCTGATTCTTCCGGTTTATCTATTCCTTGCGGAAGTTCTTTGTCGGAAACAAGCGCTGTATTGGTTATTTCTTCCAGCCAGTTAAGTTTGATGACCTTGTGGCTTATATTGTAGTATTCTGAAATCTTTGCAGAGGCTTCTATTTCTTTTTTCGCTGATTTTTGACCGTAATCAAATGTTAATGCAAGACTAACATTGTATTCATCTTTGCATAGTCCCAGGCACACAAGAGAATCAAGCCCTCCAGACAGTAAAATTATTGACTTATTGCTCATTATAGTCCTCTTCATATTCATCAATTATCGAAACAGCTTCCATTTTCAGAGCATCCCCGTAATCCGCCGAATTAATTACCTCATCAAGAATACTTCTCCCTAGCAGATTATACAATGCAATTAGTGCGTTTTTCTGCACTTCCTGGTTTTTATCAAAAAGGCATGGTTTTATTATCTCCGCAGCATCGGGGTTGTCGGATTCCATAATAGCTTCTATCGCATTAATTCTTATTTGCGCAGAATCGTCCGTAAGCGAATTTTTCAGAGCGTTAAAAACTCTTTCATTCCCGTTAAGTCGTAGTTTCCCCAACGCTTCAATAACACGTTCTTTCAAAAAAGTAAATTTATCCGCAATCCCTTTTTTAGTTTCAAGTATACTTACCAAAGGATCAACTGCCCGCAAATCTCCTAACATGCCAAGCGCAGAAGCTGCAGATTCCCTCAAATAAACTGATCTCTCATCCTCATCCTTAACCACGTCAATGAGCGGCGCAACAGCGTATCGATCGCCTATTTTACCTAAAGCGTCGGCACAGGCAAATCTTACTTTATAATTCTCGTTTTTATTGTTAAGGCAATATAACAGCGAGTTAACAGCTGATGTATCTTTCAAGTTCGCAATCGCTTTGGCGCACATTACACGTAAGTTTATTAATTCTTCTTTATTGACTACTTAAATATTTAAAAAAAGTATATCTACAAGCGGTCCAAGTGATGTTTTATCTCTGAACCGATCTTCACATCTGATTATTTCTGCCAAAACTTTCGGGGTTTTGCATTCGCTTAAAAAGTAGTTATAGATTTTTACAAGGCTGTCTTGTCCGTAAATCTCATCAAGTGAACGAATTTTGCTGATAACGTTATCAGCTTCACTCTCATCATATAAATTGCATTCTTTTGCTATTGCTTCTAAATCCAATTTACTGTTATCTTTCACTTATAACCCCTGCTGGTTCGAAATATACTACAAATATGTTTTTTTTACAAGCAGTTATTTATCTTGGATCTATTTAAAAAATGTATACACAAAAATTAATACTTTTACAAAAGAACAATCCTTATGATATAAGGATTGTTCTTTTTGTTGAAAATGTTTAAATTACCAGTTTTTAAGCGGAAGTTTTAGCACTTTTTTTCTTCTTTTTTTCTGCCTGTTCAGAATGATTTTCTTCTTCAGTGATTTCTATCTCTTCGGAAATGTTTTCGTCGTTGGCAGAAGTATTTTTATCTTCTTCAGAGGCCTCAGTTTCTTCTGTGTTATCAGAAGTTTCATCTTCAATTGCTTCAGCATTGTCATCTTCAACAGAATCTGTCTGCTGATCTTTTTTAGCCTTTTCTTCATCTTCTTTTTCGAGTATTGCTTCTATTTCCGCCTCGTCTTTCGCGCGGAGAACCGGAATAGAAAGCATTAATGCCATTTGGTTTCCTTCCTGTTCAAAGCCCAGTTCAAGTGCTTCTTTATCCATTTCAACGTATCTGGAAAGAAGTTCTATCAATTCTTTACGCATTCTGTCCATCAGCTCAGGCGTGAGGTTTGTTCTGTCCTGCATAAGCACAAATTTAAGTCTGTTGCAGGCAACGGCTTTGGCGCTTTCTTCTTCTTTTTTTTCGGTTTGGCGGAAGAAGCCGAGAACTTTATTATATAAATCTGTGAATATATCTTTCATTTTACTTCTCCTTCCCGATCAACCCTGTAAAAAATTTTTTAACTTTAGACATAATGCTTGTATCTTCTTCAAGGTTCAGGAACGGAACATCTTCGCCGATAATTCGTCTTGCAACATTTCTGTAGGCTTGACCGGCAAGCGATTTTTCATCATTAACAATAGGTTCGCCTTTATTGGTCGAAGTAATAATTCCCGTATCTTCCGGTATTATTCCGATAAGTGAAGCTGAGAGAATTTCAACAACATCTTCAACACTCATCATATCGTTTGACTTAATCATGCTTGGTCTTACCCGGTTGATTAAGAGTTTATATGATTTAATTTCTTCTTTTGCTTCAAGCAGCCCGATAATTCTGTCAGCATCGCGGACTGCAGACATTTCAGGTGTTGTAACAACAATTGCTTCGGAGGCTCCGGCAACTGCGTTTTGAAACCCTTGTTCAATTCCCGCCGGGCAATCTACGAGAATAAAATCGAAATCTTTTTTTAATTCTTCACAAATTTCTTTGAGCTGTTCTTCGGTTACAGCGGTTTTATCTCTTGTCTGAGCTGCTGCAAGAAGGCACAGGTTCGGATTCTTTTTATCTTTTACAAGCGCCTGCTTAAGCTTACAGCGTTCTTCAACAACATCAACTATTGTATAAACAATTCTGTTTTCCAATCCGAGTAGAAGGTCTAAATTCCTCAAACCAAGATCTGTATCAATCATAACTACTTTTTTTCCGGCTCTGGCTAATGCAGTCCCGATATTGGCGTTTGTTGTAGTTTTCCCGACACCGCCTTTCCCGGATGTAATTACTATTACTCGACCACTCATTATATCTCCTTTTTTACTAACTGTTTTTTCTGCTTCAACTAATGCTGTCATAATTTCTTATCTCCAACTATGCTTCATGAAGTTTGTATATCATAATATGATTTTTGTTAACTCTTGCTTCTTCCGGTACATAGGAATCGGTTCGGTGAATGTATGGAGTATTAACCGTATCTGGTCTGCGGGCAAATATATTACCGATTCTTATTTGAATAGCATTTAATTTAAGTGCTCTTATTTTTGAGTAAGTATTTCCGTCTGAGCCTGCGTGTGCTATCCCGCCTAAAATACCCCAAACAGTTATATCTCCTTTTGCTATAATTTCCGCTCCCGGGTTTACATCGCCTATGATAACTATATTCCCTTCTGAGGAGATACTTTGTCCTGAGCGAATTGTTCTGTGTATGTACAGTGTCGGAAGTTTTTCGGTTTCTCTGTCATTTTTTCTTAATGTTTCAAGATCTTCCGGCTCCTCAAATGATACAAGCTGAACTTCTTTATTGTCAGTTTCGGCTGAATTCGTCTGTATTTCCGGGTGATCCGGTTCCTCCGGATCCGTTTCTTCAAAATCACTCTGGCCGAATATTTTATCCAATGCTGTTTCAAGTTCTGCATTGACTGTTTCGTTTTTTTCTTCACTGGCTGTAATATCAAGTGCCGGCAAAACTGTTCCTATATTTGATATTTCTATCCCGAGTTCTTTTGCAGAGGTTGTTGTAATTTCTGATACCGTACTGATAAATTCTATTGTTGAATGCATTGTTTCTATTAATGCTTTTATGCTTACCAGTTCAGGTTCGGTTAAATTCAGTTCTCCCAGCTTAAGGCAAATGCTTTTATTTTTTGCTTCCGGCATATCAAGAACTTTACTCAATTCATAAAGAACCTCGGATGCTTTTTTGGCGTGTGCCAGATCTACTATAAATCCGTTTTCGACGTATCCCTTTTCCATTAATTTCCCTTCCTGAACATAAATTATCTCAATAAAAACAATACATAAAAAAAAAATCATTAGCAACGAATTATTGAGAATTGTTGCGATCCCGAAACTTTTGAATGCCGATCCGGCTGGTTTTTAGATTTCAATGCTTGTTTGTTTGCTTTGGATTTGCATAAGTTTTTTTTTTTTGATAAACTCTCTTTATATTAAAATTGTTAGTGACTTATCTCAAGAAGGAGAAATAGAATGACAGATAAAAAATTAGCAACAATCGGTGTTTTTGGCGGTACCGGTTTTTATAAATTTTTGGACGATATAGAAGAAGTCCGGGTTGAAACTCCATACGGAATGCCAAGTGATAATCTTTTCATCGGGACAATCGGGCCACATAAAGTTGCATTCATGCCAAGACATGGCAGAAATCATACTATTTTGCCGCATTTGATTAATTACAGGGCTAATGTGTGGGCGATGAAATCAGTTGGAGTTGAAAGAGTTATTTCTCCTTGCGCTTCCGGAAGTTTGCAAAAAGATGTTAAACCCGGTGATTTTGTAATATGTGATCAATTTGTTGACTGGACTGAAGGGAGAAAGTCTACTTTCTTTGAAGGCCCTATTGTTACTCATCCTTCAGCTGCTGACACTTATTGCCCGGAATTAAGAAAACTTGCTGTTGACACTGCTAAAGAATTAGGTATTAATGTTCATGAAAATGGTACAATCGTTGTTATTAACGGCCCAAGATTTTCTACAAAAGCTGAATCGCAGTTCTTCACAAATCAAGGGTGGACTGTTATTAACATGTCGGCCTTCCCTGAAAATTATCTTGTAAAAGAAATGGATATGTGTCCTCTTAATATTACTCTTGTTACTGATTATGATGCCGGGCTGGTTAGTGATGTTCCGCCGGTTTCTCATCAGGAAGTTACCAAGGTGTTTAATTCCAATTTGGCAAACCTTAAGTCACTATTATTTAAACTGATTGAGAAAATTCCTGCTGAAAGAATTAATTGTAAATGTGCTTTCACAAAAGCTAATTCTCAACTCTAAGAAAGGATGATCCAGGATGGTAAAAGCATTATTAAGCGGTATTAACAGTATATTTTCGCTGTTTTATATTATGGTTTTAATAAGATGTTTGTTAAGTTTTTTCCCAAATATCGATTGGTAT
>CALUYR010000124.1 GCA_944325045.1 Candidatus Gastranaerophilales bacterium | reverse complement strand
AGTTTCCGCAAAGCGCAAATCTTGTTTTAAAAGTTGACGATACAAAGACTGCTTACCTTCAGCTTGCAAATTTCTTGCGGCGCAAGGTTAATCCAAAAGTCATTGCAATAACCGGCAGTTCAGGCAAAACCACCACAAAAGAAATAATTTATTCAGTTTTAAGCAGCAAGTTTAAAACCCACAAAACTTTTTCTAATCACAATAACGAAATCGGTTTTTGCGAAACACTTATGTCAATGCCGGAAAATACAGAGGTGCTGATTGTCGAGATGGGAATGAGAGGTTTGGGCGAAATAGAACTTCTTTCTAAATATTCTGAGCCGGATTTTGCAGTGATTACAAACGCCGGATCCGCTCATATCGGCCGTTTGGGCAGCTTGGATAATATAGCAAAAGCTAAATCCGAAATCGTTAAATTCCTAAATCCTCACGGGGTTTTGGTCTCTCAAAATAATGAACGGATTAAAAAGTTTGTGGAATTTGACGGACAAAAGATTTATTATGAACTTTCAGATGCCAATATTTTGGAAAGAAAACCCGGATATACAAAATTTGTTTATAAAAATAATGAATACGTCCTTAACGTTGAAGGTGATTATAATGTGGAAAATTCTATGTCTGCAATTGAATTGGGCTTTCTTCTCGGAATGGAATATGAGGAAATAAAATCAGGACTTGCCCAGTATAAGCCGATTGAAAAACGCTGGGAAATTCAGGATATACACGGATTTAAGATAATTAATGACAGCTACAATGCAAATCCTGAATCAATGAAGGCGTCTGTTTCTACATTTTTGCAGTTATATGAAAAACCTCTTGTTATCCTGGGTAACATGGGAGAACTTGGCGAGTACACTGACGATCTTCATAAAAAAGTCGGAACTTATATCAGCACTCTTCCGCACGTCAGTTCTACCGGGTTTGTAACAGTCGGTAAATACGCAAAAGAAATCGGTGATCAGCTAACTGCTTCTGCTGCTTTTGTAAAGAATTTTGAAAATAATGGTGAAGTTTGTAAATTTATTCTTGATAATGCGGATGTAGGTACTACAATATTTTTAAAGGCTTCCCGCTCTATGAAATTTGAAGAGATTATCAGCGGTTTAAAGGGAGAAATTACGGTATGATAATGATAGCTGTGGCATTTTTGCTTTCGATGATATTATGTTTGCTTTTCGGCGTTCCATATATAGATTTTCTGAGAAAGAAAATGATCGGCCAGTATGTAAAAGATTGTGCACCGGAGAATCATGCAAAAAAAGAAGGAACTCCTACAACCGGCGGGGTCTTTATTATTGCTGCCATAATAATTTCTTCTGTCATTGCACTTTTTTTGGCAGAAAGATTTAACAATGCGGCTTTAATAATTCTTATTACACTTTTATTTTATACGTTTGCCGGTTTTCAGGATGATTATATAAAAATTAAGGGACATGCAAACGACGGATTGTCTGCCAGAGGTAAACTTTTACGCCAGATTGCAATAGCGCTTTTGCCGACAATTTTTGTTATGATGTCAAATCCTTATGCTTCAACTGTTTTTATCGGGAATTATTCGATTGATCTTAAATGGCTTTATCCTGTATTTTCGGTTTTTGTTATAACCGGAGCGTCAAATGCCTATAATTTAACAGACGGATTGGATGGTCTGGCTGCTTCTACCGGTATTTTTGCGTTTGCCGGAACTTCTATTATTGCAATGTACAGCGGGTATCCGGAAGTTGCTATTATTGCGGCTGCTGTTGCAGGTGCTTTATTTGGATTTTTGAAATACAATAAACCTAAAGCAGAAGTTTTTATGGGAGATACCGGTTCCCTTGCTATCGGCGGGTTGCTCGGAACTCTTGCAGTGATGGGTAAGTTTGAGATTTTATTGATTTTTCTCGGCGGAGTTTTTGTTTGCGAAACTTTATCTGTTATTATCCAGGTTACAAGTTTTAAAACAACCGGGAAAAGAGTTTTCAAGATGGCGCCTATTCATCATCATTTTGAACTTTTAGGATGGAGCGAGAAAAAAGTTGTCGGAGTATTTGCGATTGTTTCGGCTATTTTGGCAACTATTGCGCTAATTATATTTTATTTGACTCTCAGAGGAATTATTTAGTATGTTGACAAACTGGTTTGAAAAAAAAGTTTTAATATTGGGATTATCTGTAAGCGGGATTTCAGCGGCAAAATTTTTGAATAAGCATGGGGCCGATGTTTACATAACCGAATTTTCTAATCCAAAGCCAGAGCAGGCTGAAACTGTTAAGGAATTGGAAAATCTGGGCATAAAAATCGAAACCGGCGGACATTCGGATGAATTTTTAAATGATGCATATCTTGCGGTTACGAGCCCGAGTGTTCCGATGGACAGTGAGGTTATGCAAAGGCTTAGAGAACGTAAAATTCCGGTTATATCAGAAATTGAACTTGCATTTTCACAAACGCGTAAACCTTGTATTGCAATAACAGGTACTAACGGGAAAACAACTACAACGGCTTTAACCGCCCATATTTTAAGCAGTGAATATAATGCTGTTCCTTGCGGAAATTACGGAAAACCTCCTTGCGATTTGGTTGATGATCAAGATATAGATTATTTCGTCTGTGAATGTTCGTCATTTCAGCTTGCATATTCTCCGTCGTTTCAGCCGCAGATTTCGGTTTTCACTAACTTTACCCCGGATCATATTACCTGGCATAAGACTTTGGAAAATTATTTTGACGCAAAATCCAGAATTTTTAAATCCCCGCAAAGCCCGGCTTTTTCTGTTCTGAACGCGAAAGATGAAAAATTACTTGCGTTTTCAAAGACTGCCGGCGGCGAAGTTTTTCTGTTCGGTGATGAAATCGGGGATAATTGCTCATACGTAAAAGACGGTTCAATATACTTTATGCGGCATGGAAAAGAAGAAAAAATTATTGATATAAAAGATTGCCCGTTTATTGGTGAACATAATTTCCAAAACGCAGAATGTGCAATAATTTGTGCAAAAATCGAAGGAATTTCTAATGAACATATAAAAAATTCAATAATATCGTTTAAAGTTCCCGAACACCGCTTGGAAAAGTTTGCGGAAGATAACGGCATTACTTTTTATAATGATTCAAAGGCAACTAATCCTGAAGCATCGCTTGTTGCCATAAATTCTTTTGATAACTGCAATGTAGCTCTTATTGCAGGCGGCCGAGACAAAATGACGGATCTGAAAGAATTTTGCGAGTCAGTAAAAAAACATATTAATACAGTGATTTTAATCGGGGAAGCCGCAGAAAGATTTGAAAAAAATCTTGTTGATTGCGGATTTGAAAATATTATCAGAGAAAATTCAATGCAGAGTGCTGTCGATAAATCAATAGAATTAAAGCCTGACGTGGTGCTATTGTCTCCGGCATGCGCAAGTTTTGATATGTTTAGCGGTTACGAAGAAAGAGGAAAGGTCTTTAAGGAAAATGTCTTATCGAAGATCGGAAAGGCTTAGAGATAAATACATTGAAGAACATAAAAAAGGTGTTCAAAGTGTCATAACATCATCTCCTGACAAGGCATTGCTTATAACAGTGGCTTTTCTGGTTATTATCGGGTTTATGGCAATTTTTTCTGCTTCGGCCCCGAAGTGTATTGAAGAAGGCGGTAATCCCGCACAATTTTTAATTAAACAGGTTATATGTTTTGTAGTAGGTTTTATAGGACTGCGCTTTTTTACAAGTTTTGATTATAAAAAACTTGCTGACTGGAATATTATTTTTGCCGGGATAATTATTGTACTTCTTATTCTTGTTGATTTTACGCCTTTAGGGGTTACTGTAAACGGTGCGAAAAGATGGATTAATCTTTTAGGTTTCCAATTGCAGCCTTCCGAATTTGCAAAGCCCGCTGTTGTATTAATGCTGGCTTCTGCATTCAGAAAAGACGCGGAGTTGTTAGACCAAAATAAATGGACTGGAGCATTTTTGCCTATTATATTTATGCTTGGCTTAATTTTTATTCAGCCGAATCTTTCAATGGTAATTTTACTTCTTTCAACTTCTGTTGTAATGTTTTTGAGTGCCGGCGGATCTTTAAAGTTGTTTTTCAGCTTTTTAGGCGCCGGAATATTATCTTTGGTTGTTGCGGCTACGACTATCATAAAGCCTTACCAAATGCAGCGAATTACAACCTGGCAGCATCCGGAGCTTGATCCTCAGGGGGCCGGATATAATATTATTCAATCATTAATTGCCTTTGCGTCAGGCGGATTTACCGGGGTCGGATACGGCGGTTCGATACAGAAGTTATCCTATCTCCCGGAATGTCATACTGACTTTATTTTTGCAATTATCGCTGAAGAACTCGGCTGGATCGGATGTGTTCTTATTATCGGGCTTTTCTGGACATTAATTCACAGAGGACTTATTATTGCAGGCAGATGTCCGGATATGTTCGGGAAACTCCTTGCTGTTGGAATTACGTTCTCTATAGGTTTTCAGGCTTTTTTGAATATAAGTGTTGCCAGCTCCTTTTTCCCGACGACCGGTGTTCCGCTTCCGTTTATCAGCTACGGCGGGTCATCGTTAATTGTTTCTCTTTGCATGATAGGTGTTTTGTTGAATATTTCTAAAAAAAGAATTAGAAAAATAAGGAATACGGAAAATGTCTAAGAAAAGATTTTTTATAACAGGCGGAGGAACAGGCGGACATATATACCCGGCGATTGCTGTTGCTGATGAATTGGCAGACAGGGGAAAAGAAATTTTTTATGTTGGTAACCCTAAAAATCTTGAGTTTGACATTGTCTTGCAGAAAGGATATAAGTTTTTGCCCGTTAATATTGAGGGTATGCCCAGACAATTAGGGCTTTCGCTAGTAAAATGGGGGTTCCGGCTTTTGGCTGCTGTGATAAAAAGTGCATATTACATCTTTAAATTTAAACCTGATGTGATATTTGGAACCGGCGGATATGTTTCAGCGCCGGCGATGATTGCGGCAAAAATACTTAACAAACCCTTTATGATGCATGATTGCGATGCTCAGCCAGGACTTGTTACAAGAAAATTGGCCCCTTATGCATCTGTTGTTTCCGTAGCCTTTGACAGTGCTTGTAATTTGATCCATAACAAGCACGTATTTGTTAACGGTAATCCTATCCGTTCTAAATTCAAAACGTTATCCAAAGAATTTGCGAGAAAGGATTTAGGGCTTGATGATCGTTTAACATTATGCATAATGGGCGGATCCCAGGGGGCAAGAACTATTAATGACGCGGCTGTTGCTTTATTAAAGCGGTTAAGTAAAGAGGATAATTTACAAATTATTTTTCAGACAGGCAAGAAGAATTTTGAAAGAGTTATTGAACAGTTGATGCGTATTTATCCTGAATATGAGGCTGACAGAAATCTTATTATCCGGCCTTATTTTGAGGACATGGTGACTGTTTTAAAGGCGTCTGACATTGCTGTTTCAAGGGCAGGTTCTCTTAGTATTTCTGAAATAGAAGCAGCTGGGGTTGCGTCTGTTTTAATCCCGTACCCTCATGCGGCAGCGGATCATCAAAGAAAAAATGCAAAATATATGCTTGAAAAGGGTGCTTCATTGTATCTTGAAGATTCCGATACCGATGAAAGTCACCTTGGCAGCTTGATTGAAGAACTAATAAGAACTCCTGATAAATTACATGAACTTCAAACCAACGCTAATAAACTTGCGAAATATGACGGTGTTGAGAGAATTGTAGAGCAATTAGAGAATATATAATACTGTGTTGTATAGTTTTTTCACCATACGTTTACCCGGCGAATCGTAGTTTAAGAGTGGGCAGGTTCCCCCCTTGCAAAAATAAAAAAATGGTTTATAATAAAGAAAAAAGGAGGATAAAAGCATGGGAAAGTCAATAATAGTAATGCATACGGGGGGGGGGGGGAAACGAACCTCAAGGGAGAAAA
>CALUYR010000123.1 GCA_944325045.1 Candidatus Gastranaerophilales bacterium | reverse complement strand
GCCATGGAACAATCGTTTCATGTGTGGTTTAGCCCCCCCCCCCCCATTGGAAACCTGCACTGTGATTGAGTTTTAGCATATTTTAATTCCTCCGTATTTTATGATTACATAATTATTATACCATATTTTCACGGTGCTTGCAATATTAAGCGTTTTCTTGCATAGTAGGTTTTACAGCTGTTTTTAACAACAAAAAAAAGACCGGTTCACAGTAAAAACCGATCTTTTTTACACTTATAAAATTGCTCTTAAAGGTTTGCAAGCTGTTTCCAGTAGTCGTGAGATTGTTCGAATTGGTAAGCAAAGTTGAACAAATTCCCTTCCTGGAATTGCGGCGCAAGAATTTGCAAGCCAATTGGCATGCCGTCTTTGTCAAATCCTGCCGGAACGCTCATTCCCGGAATACCTGCAAGGTTTGCGGAAATTGTTGCAATATCCGTTAAATACATAGCAAGCGGATCTGATGATTTTGCGCCAAGCTCAAATGCTGTATTCGGGCAAGTCGGAGAGATTAATATATCGACTTTTTTGAACGCTTCTTTAAAATCTTCCGTTACTAATGCTCTCATCTGCTGGGCTTTTTTGTAGTAAGCATCATAATATCCCGAACTTAATGCATAAGTTCCAAGCATTATACGGCGTTTAACTTCCGGGCCGAAACCTTCCGCTCTTGTTTTTGTGTACATCTCAAGCAGATTTTTCGCATCAGGTGTTCTGTAACCGTATTTAACACCGTCAAATCTCGCAAGGTTTGAACTGCATTCTGCTGTTGCAAGAATATAATAAATTCCGATTGAATATTTTAACTTAGGAAGTGAAATTTCAACGATTTCGCATCCGAGTTTTTTGTAAGTGTCAATAGCATTTTGCATTGCCTTTGCAACATCATCGGCAAGTCCTTCTGACATTAATTCTTTTATAACGCCGACTTTTTTGCCTTTAATATCATTTTTTAAGGAAGCAGCGTAATGTTCAACCGGCATATCCAAAGATGTAGAATCTTTATGGTCATGCCCTGAAATAACTTCAAGCAGATTAGCCGCATCCTCAACAGATCTTGCAAAAGGCCCGATCTGGTCTAAAGATGAGGCAAAGGCTATTAATCCGTACCGTGAAACTCGTCCGTAAGTCGGTTTCATTCCGACAATGCCGCAGAATGAAGCCGGAAGCCGGATTGAACCGCCGGTATCAGAACCTAATGCAAGAGTTGCCTCGCAAGAAGCTACGCTTGCTGCGGATCCGCCCGAGGATCCGCCCGGAACTTTATTTAAATCCCAAGGGTTATGAACTTTTTTGAATGCTGAATTTTCATTGGAAGAACCCATTGCAAATTCATCCAGATTTGCCTTCCCTACAATCGGAACAAGATTATCCAGTAATTTTTGTGTAATTGTAGCGTTGAAAGGTGATACAAAGTTTTCTAAAATCTTGCTTGAGGCTGTTGTTTTAGATCCGACAAGGTTCATATTATCTTTCAGCGCAAGCGGGATTCCTGCAAGCAGCGGGAGATCTTCTCCTTTTGCAATTTTTTCATCGACTTTTTTTGCTGTATTAAGTGCTGTTTCTTTTGTAAGAGAATTGAATGCACCTAATTTTTCATCGAGTTCATCAATTCTCTCAAAAGCTGCTTTTGTTAATTCTACCGCTGAAATTTCTTTATTTTTCAAGGCTTTACTCTGTTCGCAAGCCGTTTTCTTTAAAAGCTCGTTCATTTTTTCTCCTTAGCTATTTCTATAATTTTATACTATGACAAACAATGTTCACTGACAAGTATATGCGAAAACTCTTAGCATCTCTTCATAAATATATTTACAAATTTGAAATAATATGTAATACTTGAGTAGAAATTATTTGTAACAAATTATTAATATTGTGTGTATAAAAAAGCAAAAAAAATTTTTCAGAAGGTTTAATCCATCCGAAAGATAAGATTATTGGAGTAATAAAGATATGTTAACAATCCATCCGAATTTTACAAACAATGTTCGTCGTACACCTGCATTTGGAAGAGCAGACCTGCAAAAGTATGCTGAAGATGTTGAATATATAGATTATGATAGTAACGATGACTACTATAAAGAAGATATAAAGCATAGTAAAAATTACTTTAATATTGACGAAGAAAAAAAAGAAGCTAAAAAAGAATTAGACTTGTGGGAACAGACAAAGGTCAATGTTGATCAAATAGCCCAGAAAACAGATATGGTTCCGGGTCTAAAGACCGGAACAAAAGTTCTTTCCGGCTTAACTGCCGTAGCGATCGGCTGGGGCGGTCTCAGATGGGGTACTGTCGGAACATTAGAAGTCCTTTCCAAAATAGGAAAAACTGATTTTATGCAATCCGTCGGAAGCAGACTGAATAGTTCCCGTAAATATATTTCCAGAAAATGTTCTGATCTGGGATCGTATATTAAAGACAGAAAATGGTATAAAAATGCCGGACAAAGAATCAGCGGATGGAAAAATTCTTTCTGTGATACATCTGTCGGACAAACTTTAACCGGCTGGAAAACCGCGATTAAAGAAAATTCATTATATCAGAATGCTGTAAAATTCAAAAACAATACTGTTGATTACTTTAAAAATCTGAATTATAAACGTGTATTTGTCGAAACAATGGGTGTTGCAGGCGGAGGAACAGCTGCGGTTAACCTTATGAGCAACAAAACTGTTGACGGCCGTACCCAGGAAGTATGCAAAGACGAGAACGGCAATTATACAGTAAACGGCAGACAGATTTTTGTTGATGAAGGAGGCGTTAACGATGCAGCTTAATGCATTAACTCCTAAATTTGTAACATTTACAGGTGCGAATACTAATTCCGATAAAGATGATAAACGTCGGGAACGTGTCGGTGAAGCAGCAGTTGTTACCGGTGCTGCCGGTGCCGGTGTTACTGCAACCCGCGGTGCTGCTTTCAAAATGTTTAAATCAACTGAAAAATTAAACCGTGTTGTTAATAATATTGCAGAAGGCGCAAACCTTGTTAACCAGCCGATTAAACAGTCAAACTCTTTGTGGAATGCTTTAAAGCTTAATTACAGACAACTGAAACTCGATATTGCAGATAGGGCTAAAAATTCCAGAATGCCTGCCTTTATGAAAGGATTGTTTACAGGAAAACTCGGTTCTATTATCGGCGGCGGCGGTGCTTTGTTCGTATTTATTACCGGACTTTTTGAGGTAGCAGATACATTTATGAACAAGGTCGGTGTTAATCTGGCGTCTAAATCCCAGTAAACTTTTTGAGTAAGCTGATTATTTAAAAAACTTTATAATAATTGAATAATATACAAAATCATGCTAAACTTGTTTTATGCATGATTTTGTTTTAAAAGAATTAAAAACTGATGATTTGTTAAAAGAACTGAATGCTATAGATTTTGATAAATCTTACGCAGCAAGAGCTTGTGACAAATTTGAGTATAAAAATATAAAGATTTTTGGTCTGAAAGCAGCTCAGGCAAATATTTTAAAGCAGACAGCTTTATCATTTGGCGCAGATTGTGCAACTCCGAAGAGTACAATTACGGGAAAAATAGATAAGGCGGATTGTATTCTTGGAGGAAGTATTTCTCAGTTGTCTAAAATTGCTGTGCAATTAGGCCTTCAGCCGTTTGGTTTAAGAAAACTCGGGCGGGAGATAGAGAGAATTTTATCAGGTGAAAACTATGGCAGAACCCAGATTATGGGGATTTTGAACCTTACGCATAATTCTTTTTCTGACGGCGGTATGTACGAAAATTATGAGGAGGCAGCAACTCATCTTTATAAATTGGTAGAGGATGGGGCTGATATGATAGATATCGGTGCAGAATCCACGAAACCTTTTGCACAGCCGGTTTCTGCAATGGAGCAGCTCGATAAAATATTACCGGTTCTCGAGTTTGTAAGAGAAAACTCAATTGATGTTCCTATAAGTATTGATACAAGAAGCGCCGAAGTTGCAAAACAATGTCTGGAATCAGGTGCTACAGCGATCAATGATGTTTCAGGACTTACGTACGATGATAATATGGCTGAGGTTATTGCGGATTTTGACTGCCCGGTTGTAATCCAGCATTCCAAAGGGATTCCTGAAACAATGCAGATCAACCCGATGTATGATAATCTTATGGACGAAATTTTTCTTGATTTGCATAAACGTATTCAATTTGCGATTTCCGGCGGGATTAGAAAAGAGAATATTATAGTTGATCCGGGGATTGGTTTTGGTAAGACAAGAGACCATAATTTTGAAATAATCAGAAGAATTGAGGAATTGAAGTCTTTAGAATGCCCTATTCTTTTGGGATTATCGCGTAAGAGTCTTTTGAACATGCAGGAAGCTGATAATGAAACAAAAGATATTTTTACTGTTGCGTTAAACACTTTGGCTGTTGAACGTAAAGTTGATATTATAAGGGTTCATAATGTTAAACTGCACAGACAGCTTCTTGATATGCTTGAAGTGTAATTATGGAGGAAATCTATGAAAAAATATTTTTTAGGAGTTGCATGCTTAATATTTATTTCCGGCATGGCTAATGCTGACGACGTTGTGTCATCTCTTCAAACACTTTTTCTGGAGCAAGTAAAAATTCAAACTCCGATTTATCAAAAAATGCTAACTTGTACTCCGGCCAAATCTGAGGCATTGGAGGTGTTCGGAATAAAAAACGGGAAATGCCATATTTTTAATCAGGGTGTTACTTGTTACTTGCCTCTTGATGTATCCAAAAAGTTTGCCCAGAACGCATTGAGATCCTTTGATAAGATAAAAAACAACACATACTCATCAGAAGATCCTGAAACGCAATATATGAATTCTATTCTAAATTCAAGTTATTGTTCATACTAAATTTATCAAATATCCGGGCTAAAATACAAAATTCTGCTAAAAACAAAATTGTCATCAAGAAATTGTTTGGTTGCTATATGATTATATGAAAAATGTCCGGTTTCCCGCATGGTCATACAGCCGGTAAGAGTCCGAAAGAAGTGCGAAATGTCATTATGATGTTTTAGCAAATCCGGCGGGGAAATTATATATAAATTACTGATAATAGATGCGGCGGTATATAAAAATATCCGCCGCTTTTTTAATAAACTATTTGCATTTCTTTTTCCCGTCCCAGCTAAGGTCATCGCAATGCAGGTAATCCATATTTTCATTGTGTATAACCCAGGCAGTACAGCCGTATCCGTTAGAACTTGCGGTTGATGTTAAATTACAGTTAGCAGGAAAGCTGTGAGTCGCATCATCATCAGGCCCTCCGTGCGGGTATATTCCGGCTTTGGTTATTTTAAAGTAAAAAACATCTCTTCCAAGGGTATTTGGCGGCGTTTCCGTTCCATTTATATCAACATTAAAGTTGCCGCAATATCCTTTTTTCCCATTTCTGCATGCTGCATTTGAAAAATCAATCCAGCCCCCGGTTAAAACAGTTCCGTCACTTAACTTAATAATAGGAGTATAACTTGCAGTACTATTTTCCCCACCTGTGTGTTGTGAACCATTTAGTCTGTATACGTTAGTGATCTTGCACGTTTCTTTAGTGGGATAGCATTTTGAAGCTACATTCATATATTTAGTTAAGATACTATAAAAAAGTTCACTGTTTGTTGTGACAGCTTCATTGAAAGTATTTTCTCCGGTGTCAGGATCTGTTGTATAATCGGAATCTTCAGTGAACCCCCAGTTATCAACCGTTCCGTATTCTTCCTGAGCTCTTAAGTATGCCTGGCTTAAAATACTGTAGACTTTTTTTAGCCGCGTTACAGTAACTTTTTCCTGATACTTGGCTAAAAGCGTAGGCATGGTCATAGCCGCAACCACACCGATAATACCAAGAGTTATTAAAACCTCAGCCAGTGTAAACGCGGTCTTGCGGGTGGTGGCGCCACCTCTTACCTGACGCTTCGCTGTGCGAAACGTAGAG
>CALUYR010000122.1 GCA_944325045.1 Candidatus Gastranaerophilales bacterium | reverse complement strand
AAGAAAAAGGAGGTAAAAGCATGGAAAAGCCAATAATAGCAACGCATACGGGGGGGGGGGGGTAACGAACCTCAAGGGAGGCAAGGGGTTGCGCCTAATGAGCCAATGTTTGAGCCCCAACCTACATTAACCCCATGTCATCCTGAACTTGTTTCAGGATCTTGCCCCCGTGACTTGGGAAGTATAACCGAAAGCCTTATTAACCACCGTCACATCGAACCTACAACCGAAGGATTATTGTTGTGCAGATATTCTGAACAAACATTCCTTCATAATAGAGAGATAATTAAAGCGAACGTGCGCGAGGGAAGAGAGCGCGATAGTGAGCTAAAGAGTGGAAATGCGGAAGCATTTCAGTCTATCAGTCAATCAAATCAACGCCATAAGGCGTTGAAAATAACCAGCAAGTTTTTCTTTTTCGGTTCACTTTTTCTTTTTTCCTGCCCTAAAAAAGAAAAAGTGAATAAAGTTCAAACAATTAGTAAAGTTTTATCTGACAAATTAAAGCGTAAAGTAAGAGGCGGTTATGCCCCCCGCAAGGCCGCGTTTACATTAGCAGAGGTTCTCATCACTCTCGGCATAATCGGTGTTGTAGCCGCAATGACTTTGCCGACATTGATCCAAAATTACAAACGCAAAGAGGCTTCAACACGATTGAAGAAGGGATATAGTATTTTATCTCAAGCAATAACGCAATCAATAGCAGATAACGGCGAAATTCAATACTGGGAGAAAACTGATGAACAATTTTCTGAGGACGGCTCATCAGATTATGTTGCAAACGGAGAACTTTCCTATAACTTTTTCATGAAATATCTGGCACCATATATGAAATACATCAAAATAGATAAAGCAGTAGAATTGGAAGATCCTGATGCAGTTCACGAATATGAGCTAAAAGTAACTCTTGCAGACGGTTCAATATTATATGTACATAATGGCGGCTGTATGGATTTGCTGCTTGATATAAATGGTGATAACAGACCAAATAAATTTGGGTATGATATATTCACTTTTGTACTATGTTCGGTTTCCGATCAGGCACTTGCATGGTGTGGTCCCAAACGGAATTTTTGTTCGTATAATTTTGGTAGACTTAAAACCAGGGCTCAAGCCTTGGCGGCATGTAAATCAGAGAATGGTTTCTCCTGTGCCCGTTTGCTTGAAATAGACAACTGGGAGTTCAAAGACGATTATCCGTATAAGCTGTAAGTTTGTTATTCGGCTTCCCTAACTAAGGGGAGCCTTATAACTATTTTTTACCGGCAGGTACGACTGCGGGTAGTTGTAATCTTCTTTAAAACCTACGTGACGATACATTTTTAGCGCTTGGAAATTGTTTGTTTCCGTTGTCGTATTTACTTCTGTAATAGGTTTTTCTCCGCTGTCGGCCATTTCAATTAATTTCTTTACAGATTTTTTCAGTAAATATTTTGCCAACCCTTTACCCTGATGTTCTCTTTTAATACCGAAAATCGGGATGTTTGCTATGCTTCCGCCGGTAAGGTTCATAAAACATAATCCTACCGGTTCATCGTTGTATAAAAGCACGGAAGTTGCTTTCGGTAAAAATTCCGCATAAACATCTCCTGTGATTTTGGTGAGAATATCTCTTACACCTTCATCAGTTTTAAATCTTGGATCAAAAAGCGCATCTGCACTGTTTTCGAATGCTTCTCTTACAATATCAACTGCATAGCCGTAGTATTCGTCATTCCATTCAACTAACTCATATCCTTCTTCGATTGGCGGAAGATCTTCCATTTCAAGTATCTCTCTGGAATTTGTTCCGAACATCATAAATCTTAGCACAACTATTCCGATGAATTTAAATCCAAATTGTGCGACTTCATTTATCAGAATTTTTTGGCTGCCAAGCATTGGATAGCAGACAACTTTATCCTGCCGTTCGCTTCGTGTTTCCGTGAGAAACTCTCTTATAAGATATCGGCTTTTTTCAATTGCGTTTTCCATGTTGTATGAGTGAATAATGTTTAGCTCAACAGCTTCGGAAATAGATGTTGTGTATATTAAAAATGCTGATGGAACTGTATTTTCAAAAAGAACGATACATTTAATAAGGTCTTTTTCAACAGCATTTATAAATCCTTTATAGTCTAAAGGTTCAAGTTCAAATTTATACTCTTCCTTTGCTCTGTCTTTGAAATCATTATAGATAGGTTCAAACGCGGAGTAATCATCTCTTGCAATTAATCTTGCCTCGAAAACAGTTTTCATATCTTTTTCCTTATATATTCTTCCAAATGATCTATAACGTGTGGTGCATTTTTTCTTTTTTTGTATCAAGATATCGTTTGTTATAGTCAGTCACTTCTGATTCTACTTTTACTATATCATTTACAGTCAATCCGTAACCCTTTAAACCGATGATTTTTTTAGGATTGTTTGTAATCAGGTTAAAAGTATTGAATCCAATATCCCTTATTATTTGAGCACCGATTCCGTAATCCCTTAAATCAGCTTTGAAACCGAGCGATAGATTTGCTTCTATTGTATCCTGGCCTTGTTCCTGGAGTTTGTATGCTTTAATCTTATTAACTAAACCTATTCCTCGTCCTTCCTGGCCTCTCATGTATACGACTGCTCCTTTGCCGTAATTTTCAATCATCTTAAGCGCGCCATGCAGCTGGGAATTGCAGTCGCATTTCAGGCTATGGAAAATATCTCCTGTAAGACATTCACTATGGACTCTTACCAGAGGAATTTTGCTGCTGCCGTCATCCTTAACAAGTGCAACGTGTTCCTGGCCTGTCAGTTTGTTAACATAGCCGTATATTTTAAAGTGCCCGTATTTAGTGGGAAGATCAGCTTCTGCTTCCCGTGAGATAAGTTTTTCGGATTTTAATCTGTAAGCAATCAGATCTGCTACAGAAATAAATTTAATATTATGCTCGTCTGCAAACTGTCTTAAGTAGTCGCGTCTTGCCATGTGACCGTCTTTAGTCATAATTTCGCACATCGGGCCGGCAGGGATATGTCCGCATAATCTTGCCAAATCCACAACAGCTTCCGTATGCCCAGTTCTTTGGAGAACTCCGCCTTTTCTGGCAACGCAAGGAAACAAATGTCCGGGCCTTCTTAAGTCTGACGGTACTGCATCAGGTGCCAGCGCTACTTCTATGGTTTTTGCACGGTCGTAAGCTGATATCCCGGTTGTTGTTCCGAACTTTTCATCTGCGTCTATGCTTACTGTAAATGCTGTTTTCATACTTTCATTATTTTGTTCAACCATTTGCGGCAGGTCTAATTTTTTTGCAATTTCATTTGAAATAGCAAGGCATACCAATCCTCCGGCTTCTCTTGCCATGAAGTTTATAATATCAGGCGTTGTCATTTGGCCGGAGCATATTAAATCTCCTTCATTTTCTCTATCTTCATCATCTGCGACTATGATCATTTTCCCGTTTTTGAAATCTTCTATTGCTTCTTCTATGTTGTCAAATCTAAAGTTGTCCATAATTATATAAATCCGTTTTCCTTTAAAAAATCCTCATTTAATGTGTTATTATTATTAACCGGTGATAAAAATTTTTCAATGTATCTTCCTAAAATATCAGTTTCAATATTTACGGTATCACCCGGTTTGCAGTTGTGTAAGTTTGTATTATTAAATGTATGCGGGATAATTGCTGTTTTGAATATATTATCTTTTATATCCGCGACAGTAAGGCTTATTCCGTTTACGGCAATTGAACCCTTTTTAACTACATATTTTGTCTGCTGCTTGGGAATTTCAAATGTCAGATTATAAAAATCTGCCTGTTTTTCATATCTCAAGAATTTCCCGGTGCAGTCAATATGTCCCTGAACTATGTGTCCGCCCATTCTTGAGTTTGGAGTCAGTGCCCGTTCCAGGTTAACCTGATCAGAATGTTTTATGTTTCTGAAGTTTGTAATACTCAACGTTTCCTCACTCACTTCGGCACAAAAGTAACCGGATCCTGTTTCTGTTACAGTTTGGCAGCAGCCATTAACAGCTATGCTGTCGCCGATGTTTATATCATCAAGTATTTTGATGCATTCAACTTTAAGTTTTGCCCCTTTGTTTAGAAATGTAAAATCTCTAACTATTCCGGTTTCTTCTATAATTCCTGTGAACATAACAGTATTTTAACATAAAAATTATTATACTTCTCTTTAATAAAAAAATATGCTATAATCGGTTTATGGATAAGGAGTTACGAAAAGAGTATTTTACAAAAGCCTTTGAACTGCATTCTGCCGGAAAAATTATCGAGGCACAAAATTTTTACAGAAAAATTCTTAGGGAAAATCCTGATGATTGTGAGGTTATGAATCTTATCGGCCTCGGTGAACTCCAAAAGGAAAATTTTGATCTTGCGGAAGAATATGTTACAAAGGCTTTGGCTATTAAAAAAGTAAGGTATTTTTATGAAACTCTTGCTCAAATTTATTTTTGCCGGCAGAATTATGCAAAGGAGCTTGAGGTCAGACTTGATGAGGAAAAAACTTTCGGGCTGAATTTTGATCTGGCTTTTAATATAGGGCTTGCCTATAAAAATCTTTTTGACTTTGAAAATTCGGAAAAATATTATTTGAAAGCTTTAAAATTCAAACCGGATTCAAGGGATACTTATTTTAATCTTGCAAACCTGTACACATTTTTTCATCTTCCGCGAAAGGCTAAAGAAAATTATTTAAAGTGTATTGAACTTAATCCTGATGACCGTGAGGCAAAATACTTTTTGTCACTTACTTATTTCAGGCTAAAAGACTATGAGCACGGGCTGCCTTATTTTGAAACAAGATTGTGCCGTGAAACTGCTGTTAATACTGAAATAGTTACTTATCCGAATTTAATTCCTAATTCAAAAATTTGGAAGGGTGAGGATATATCAGATAAAATTCTTTATACATACTATGAGGCCGGATATGGCGATATGCTGATGTTTGCAAGGTATATCCCGCTTCTTTTGCAGCGTTGTAAAAAACTTATTATTAAACCTCAGATTGCTTTGAGTGATTTATTAAGGGAAAATTTTCCGCAAGCTGAGGTAATGGGATACTTTTATGATGAAAAAGATCTCAAATTTGATTATCATATTCCTTTTTTGAGTGTTCCGTATGTACTCGGGCTTAGCACAGAGGAAATGTTTATTAACCGCGGGCATTACCTGAAAGCTGATGAGCAAAAAGTCCGGGATTATAAAGAGAACTTTTTTAACAACAATAAATTTAAAATAGGTATTAAATGGCAGGGAAATACTTACTACGAGACAAGCCGCGTAATTAATGTAGAGGCATTTTCACCTCTTTTTGCTTTAGAAAATGTTCAGGTTTATTCAGCCCAAACATTTGAAGGTTCCGGGGAGTTCGATAAACTTGCATCAAAGTATGATATCATTGATTTAAGTAAAAGTTTTAAAGATTTTTCTTATACTGCTGCTGCCGTTGAAAACCTGGATTTGATTATCTGTAATGATACATCTCTTGCGCATTTAGCCGGAGCAATGCATAAACCTTGTGCTGTTTTGCTCCCTTATAATTACAACTGGAGATGGCATACAGATTTGTCATATTGTGACTGGTATGACAGCGTTAAACTTTATCCTGCCGGAAAAGATGAAAGCTGGAATACCGTAATGGATAGAGTTATTGCAGATCTGAATTTATAATTATAGGAGGGTTTATAAATGAAAAAGAAAATTATTGTACTTTTTATTTTACTATGCAGTGTGTTATCGTGTACGAATAGTGCGTATGCTTATACCAAGAAGGATACTAGGATATATAACAAGGCTTGTGATAAGTTTACTGCCGGTGATTATCAAGGTTCTGTAGCCGAGTTACGCAAACTTATAGATAAATATCCGCTAGACAAGCCTATTTTCATAATGCTTGGCACTAACTATGTACTTTTAGGGCAATATGAGGCTGCCGAGCAAGTTTTTGGGTATATTG
>CALUYR010000121.1 GCA_944325045.1 Candidatus Gastranaerophilales bacterium | reverse complement strand
GCCCCCGAAACATTATACCGTCGGCAGAAAACGTCAACAATATACCCTTTGCGTTTCACACAGCGAAGCGTCATGTGGGAGGGGACTACGTCCCCCAAAAAGAAAGCGGGACCGGGTGGTTGGTCAAGCAATTATGTTGTCTGTGCAAGTATTCTGAACAAACATTCCTTCATAATAGAGAGATAATTAAAGCGAACGTGCGCGAAGGAAGAGAGCGCGATAGTGAGCAAAAGAGTGGAAATGCGGAAGCATTTCAGTCTATCAAGCGATCAAATCAACGCCATAAGGCGTTGAAAATAAACAGCAAGTTTTTCTTTTTCGGTTCACTTTTTCTTTTTTCCAGCCCTAAAAAAGAAAAAGTGAATAAAGTACAAACAATTAGTAAAGTTTTATCTGACAAATTAAAGCGTCATGTAAGGGGGAACCGCGCCACCCGCAAAGCCGCGTTCACTTTAGCAGAAGTTTTAATCACTCTCGGCGTAATCGGTGTTGTTGCCGCAATGACCCTGCCAACACTCATTCAAAACCAAATTAATTCTGAGGTTGAAAGCAAATTAAAAAAAGTTTATTCTGTTATGAATCAGGCTATACTGCTGTCAGAGCAGGATAACGGCCCAAAAGAATATTGGGGGCTTTCTTGTACTCAGGATGATGATGGTAATTTTAATGAAGATTGTTATCAGTTTTGGGAAAAATATTTTTTGCCATATTTAAAGCTAATGAAATCAGAAAAGTTTGAGTCAGCGAATGTATTTAATATTGCAATGTACTTTAGCGACGGAACAGTCCTTGTTGGAAAAGTTAATCCTGATCCTAGTTATATTGGTGTAGATTTCTTCTTTTTCCCTAACGGAAAGAATTTCGATAAAGAGACATTTGGGGCTGTTATTGATTCACAAATCACAAGAGTTGATCAGGGTATAACATTTTTTTCATTCAGATTTGCCCCTGCAAATGCTGACAGTCGTGATAGATATCATTTAAATAAAGGGTTTGAGCCGTACAAGTGGGATATTCCCGATGGAAGCCTTAATAAAGAATTTTTAACATCTACCTATAGCAACTATACTTGCAATAAGAATTCTAATTTAAAGGCCTGGTGTACTGCGTTAATACAGTTAAACGGATGGAAAATCCCTGATGACTATCCGTTTAAGGTTCGATAACTTTTCAAGGCTTGATAAAAATATGTATAGGCATAAGATGAGGCAGCAATGATTCCTATAAATTAAGAGCATATATGAAAAGTTCGGCTGCCTTAGCATTATAAGCTCGGCCGTCATCAGTGGTAAATAAATTTTTCCAATGACTTATTGCGGTTCCGTCTGTAGAATATGATGGGTTTGTCATCATAAGATGATGGGTTGATGTGTCATATCTTAGCGGGAAAATATCTTCCATCTGCATAAAGCTCGGAAGTTTATCGCTTGGGTATTCATATCCGAAAAGACAAGTGTTGATTCTGTTCAGCCGATCTTCATAACGGGAGCCGCCTTCGTCGTTGTCGTTTGAAACTTCAATCCCAGGTGCGTACTCTCTTGAGTATTTAAGTTTTTCTGACCATTTTTTTACTTCTTCATAATTATCCGGAGATATAAAAGCCGTACCTGCTGTTAATCCGAGGTTTTTATATCTTTCAAAATCTCCGCTGCTTTTTTCTCCTACAAAGCTTAAAGTTGTAGAGCCGCTGCGCGATCTGATTTCATTCAGAATATATTGCATCTGTCCGTATTCCGGCAAATCACCTACGCCGGTGTATGTTTCACATTCATATCCGCCTATGTGTTTTGCCGAATCAAAAAATATACACTCAAATCCAGTGTTAATAAGTTTCACATGTTCGTTAATAAAAATTTCCTGATGTTCCGGGTTGCACCAGTCAAAGCCTTCATCATCAGTATCCGGTCTTGCAACTTTTATCTGATCTGCAGAGATTACTGTCCTAAACCCGGTTTTCAGACCGTGGAAATGCGCTAAGTCGTTAAATGCTCTGTACTGATCTTCCGGAGACAGTTTTGGGCAAACAGTATAATCTATTATGTTGTCACTGTATCCTGCGTTAAGTTTAATTCCGTATATGGAATTTTCTTCAAAAGGGCCCTTGACAAAGCCGTCGCCGTAAATATTTTTAAAAATTTGCGATAAAATAACGCAATTAGCCCAACTTTTTGCAGATGGAGGGATTGCGGGGATTAGTTTCATCGCACAAAGCAATCCTTTTCTGCTTTTGTTCCCTTGCATTTGTGCAATAGCCCGATTGTTAATTTCAATGTAATTTGCAAGCCTTCCCCAAGTGTCTCCGTAGTTTGGCGTTAGAATTTCATCCGGGAATGTTCTGTAAAATTTCTCGCATTCGCATAAGGTTACTAAAGCTTCTACAGTTTTTTTTATGCTGCGCTGTAGAAGTTCATAGGGCAGAATATTCGCAATCCATTTTTTGCTGCCCGAAACAAATTTGTGTTCGTCAGCCCATTTGTCAAAATGTAATATTGTGTTGTGTCCGTACGTTTGTAGAAGTTTGTTTACAGTATTCATAGTTTCATTATTTATTAATTTTTTTTTTTTTTATTTTTCTATAAGTCAATTTTTCTGGCAGAAATTTTTGCATATATTTACAGTGAAAAATTAATTGATTAAGCTTTGAGGTAAAGTTAATTCGTAAATTTTATACTCTGTAAAATTTTTTATAGCCTGCTTGGGGAAAAGATATTTTTATACCGCTCATATTATAATATTCAGGTAATATAGGAGTGTAAAAATGAATAATAAAATGTTTTGTTTCCAATGTGAACAAACAGCCGGTGGACAAGCTTGTACTGTTTCAGGCGTTTGCGGAAAAGTCCCGGCTGTTGCAAATTCGCAGGATGAGCTTCTCAATTCGTTAATTACTCTTGCAGAATCTGCTGAAGTTAATGATGTAAATACGGATTTGCTTGTTGACGGTTTATTTATGACTATAACTAATGTGAATTTTGATGAAAATGTGATTAAAAATTTTATTGAAAAAATAGATAAAAAATTTGGGAAACCTGATTTTGATATAAGAACTCTTTGGCAAAGACAAGATAATGTGAGAAGTCTTAAATCCTTGATTTTATTCGGGCTTAAAGGTATGGCAGCTTATGCACATCATGCAAGGGTTCTGGGGTATAGGGACCGCGATGTTGATTGTTATTTTTATGAGGCATTAAAATATATCCCGCTGTATTCTTCCGATGAAGATCTTTTTCATTATGTTATGGAGACTGGTAGGCTTAATTTGAAATGCATGGAGCTCCTTGACAAAGCTAACACTGAAACTTACGGAAAACCTTCTCCGGTTAAGGTTACTACAAATATTGAAAAAGGCCCTTTTATAGTGGTTACCGGGCACGACCTTCACGATTTGGAAATTTTGTTAGAGCAGACCAAGGACAAGGGCATAAATATTTACACTCACGGAGAAATGCTGCCTTGTCATGCTTATCCGGAATTGAATAAATATTCTCATCTGAAAGGGAACTTTGGTACAGCCTGGCAAAATCAGCAAAAAGAATTTGATAATATTCCGGGGGCTGTTCTGTTTACGACAAACTGCATTATGCCGGTTAGAGAATCCTATAAAGACCGTGTATTTACTACATCGGTTGTTGCTTATCCTGAATGTGTTCATATCGGAGAGGATAAAGATTTTACTCCGGTTATAGAAAAAGCTCTCCAGCTTGGCGGATATAAAGAAGATCAAAAAATGTCAGGTATAAACGGCGGTGAAATCCTCACAACCGGTTTCGGGCATGATTATGTTCTTTCAATTGCCGGCAAAATTATTGAGGCTGTTAAATCTGGTGCTGTAAAGCATATATTTCTGGTAGGCGGCTGCGACGGTGCAAAAACCGGAAGAAATTATTATACTGAGTTTGTCAAACAAACCCCGCCTGATAGTCTGGTTTTAACACTTGCCTGCGGAAAATTCAGGTTTAATGATATTGATGCAGGAGATATCGGAGGCATCCCGCGGATTATTGATATGGGACAGTGTAATGATGCTTACAGCGCAATTAAGGTTGCGGTTGAGCTCGCCAAAGCGTTTAATTGTTCTGTTAATGAGCTTCCGTTGTCTTTTGTGCTTTCCTGGTATGAACAAAAAGCTGTTTGTATCTTATTAACTTTGTTTTATCTCGGTATTGAAAATATACGTTTAGGACCAACTCTGCCCGCATTTGTTTCTTCGGATGTTTTAAATATTCTGGTTGAAAAGTTTCGGATTAAACCGATAACTACACCTGAAGAAGATTTGAAAGAGTTATTATCAGAGGAGTAAAAATTATGGCAAAAATAGTTTTTTTTGATGTAGAGGACTACGAAAAGGAGTTTTTAAATAAACATAATGACGGTAATTTTTTCTTTGTTGAAAACCCTTTAAATGACATGACTAAAATCAGTCAGGAAATTGCAGAGGCTGAAATTATCTCGGTATTTGCGACATCGCGGGTTACAAAAAGAATACTTTCAAAATTCCCGAATTTAAAATTAATAGCATTACGTTCAGTCGGGTTCAATCATGTTGATCTGGATTACTGTAATGAACATAATATTGCTGTAGAAACTTCTCCGAATTACGGGAACAAAAGTGTTGCAGAATTTGCATTTGCGCTTATGCTCGGGGTCTGCCGTAAGATTTTCCCCGCTGAAAATGATTACAAAAATATGGTCATTAATCCTAACAATCTTGTTGGTTCGGAACTTGGCGGGAAAACCGTTGGTGTTGTGGGTGTCGGTGCAATAGGTGCGGCTTTTGTGAGGCTCGCTTATGGTTTTGATATGAATATTTTGGGATATGATTTAAGACCTGATGAGGAGCTTATTAAAAAATACGGCATAAAATACGTGGATTTTGACACTATTTTGCGGGAATCGGATTTTATCTCTTTGCATGCGCCGCTTATGAAATCTAATTTCCACCTTTTTGATGACGAAGCTTTTTCAAAGATGAAAAAAACTGCTGTGTTAGTTAACACTGCAAGAGGTGAATTAATTGATTCCGAGGCTTTATTTAATGCGCTTACATCTGAAAAGATTGCCGGTGCCGGTTTAGATGTTCTTGAAAATGAGTCGACTATTAATGATTTGGATTTAGTCATAGGTATTAACAGGCTTTCGAATGATGAACTGAAAAATACTATTATTAATTCCAGACTTTTTCAACTCCCGAATGTTATTGTTACTCCTCACATTGCTTATAATACTTATGAGGCTATTAATAGAATTTTAAGTACAACAATTAGCAACATTCGCGCATTTGAAGAAGGTCGTATTCAAAATAAGGTTAACTAATATTGTCTTTAATTGTTAAAAATTCTTTGTAGCAGAGGTTTGTAACTATACAATCTTTCAAACCTCTGTGCATTCCTTTATCATCAAGGTTAAAGTGTTTTGCAAGAAATCCTAATTTCCTGCTGCGCAAGTGTGGTAAAAATTCTCTTGCTATTTTTAATGTATCAATGTAATCATTTTCAAATGGCTTATTAAAATGTTTAAGCAGATTGCAATTTATAAATTTCAAGTCAAATTTTACATTATGTCCAAGTATAATATGATCTTCACAAAAGTTTAAAAAATCCGGCAGTATTTCTTTTATTCCTGCTTTGTCCTCAACCATGCAGGCTGTTATTCCGGTAAGATTTGTTATAAAAGGGCTGATTTCTCCCTGGGGTTTAATAAGTTCGGAAAATTTGTCATTAATTTTCCCGTCAATAACTTTCAGAGCGGACAACTCTATAATTTCGTTGTTGCCGGCGGAAAGCCCGGTAGTTTCAATATCTACTACCACATAATCCATCGGATAAATTTCTAAACTTCTGTCACGTCCCATGTCTACAGGTTAATACAAAATTATATAAAAGCAAAATAATTTTTTTTTTAATTCAAATTGGTAAAGCAGATTGGAATTTGACAAGGCACATAAAAAGAGCCGAAAAGGCTCTTTTTTATAAAAAAATGGGTCCGGAGGGGCTCGAACCCTCGACCAATTGATTAAGAGTCAACTGCTCTAC
>CALUYR010000120.1 GCA_944325045.1 Candidatus Gastranaerophilales bacterium | reverse complement strand
AGCCAGATTGATGAGTAAGGCGCTTAGAAAATTAACAGGTATTATTGGAAAAACAAATACAACCGTAATTTTTATTAACCAGTTGAGAATGAAAATAGGCATGATATACGGTAACCCTGAAACTACAACCGGCGGTAATGCTTTAAAATATTATGCAAGTGTTCGTTTGGAAATAAAAAGAGTAGATGGCCTTAAAGGTGACGGGGAAGAAATCGGTAACCATGTCCGCGTCAGAGTGTTGAAAAATAAAGTTGCTCCGCCTTTCAGAACAGCAGAATTTGATATTATTTTCGGAAAAGGTATCTGCAAAATAGGTAATATTCTTGATGTTGCTGTAAATCTTAATATTGTTAATAAGGCAGGTTCCTGGTTCAGCTTTAAAGATGAAAAACTCGGTCAAGGCCGCGATAAAGCAAAAGAGTTCCTTGCTGCCAACCCTGAAATTTTAGAAGAAGTAGAACGTCTGGTAAGAGAAAAATTGGCTGAATCATAAGTTTATTAAGATATATAAAGATGAATTTATGGTCCGAATGCCAATAATAGTAAGATAATTTAAAAAAAAGAAACATGTTTTTATTTGCAGCTAGCAACAAAAAACATGTTTCTTTTTATAATAGATTGTAAATGTACAACCAGGAGGTATATAAATGCAGGTAAGTGCCATACAGAACAGTCAGGTTTTTACTGGAAGATACTCAAGAATAAATAAAAATAATATAGAAGATGCAAATATAATAAAAGAAAATTCCGAAAAACGGGAAAATCCTTATAATAACAGTGTTCCAAATAATAGAATGGGAGCAGCAACAAAAGGAATGATCTTAGGCTTATTAATGATGCCGGCAGCAAGCGGATTTATGCAAGGATGCACCTCTGAAGCTGATGCCTACGCTTATGCGGAATCAAAAGACAGCTGCTGCCATGACGATAAGAAACCTCCTATAATTATAATTATTAATAACAAAGATACAATTATACATGATACAATAAACCAAATAATCGAAACAGTAGATACCCTGGAAATACCAAAAGGATATGATTCTCCTGTAATTGATGCAATAAGAGATTTCTTTGAAGCAAATGATATAGATCTAGGCAAAGGCCGTATTCCATTATCAATTACCTGGATAGACGAAATGGGCCCGACATATAATAAACAAATATTTGAAGAAAAATCATCAAGCTATGATGAGGTTGCATATAAAACTACAACATCCCCTTGGAGTGACGAAGAAGGGCAGTTTATAATAGGAAGTGCTCTTGATGATCCGTCTTTAATAAAATATTCACTTACAAGTGAAGGAAAGCTCTTGATGATGAGATATGTTCCTAAAAACGGCGTTACAAATCCTGTTGATAAAAATGACTGGATGTACCTGAATGCAGCAGTTTATGACATAAATAAAGGCGGTAAAATCGTTGACAGATACAAAATTGATGATGATAATGAAAAATGTTATAACGGAACATTCCAGCCTGGCGAAAAACCCGGAGAAATTCAGGTTACAAACCCGTATGACACGGATTGGCGCTATACAAACGTTAAAGTAATAACCGGTGACGCGCCCGGGATTGATGAATAAGATTAAACTAAAGCAATTATAGAACCTCCATTTAAACAAAACCTTAAAACTGTTTTTCCCGGTTTTAAGGTTTTGTTTTTATTAAATAATTTATTTCGCAACAAAAATACAAATTTGTATTTTTGTTCTTTTCTTTAGGGGAATTTTATTATAAAATTAATTATTATAGTAAGATAGGAGTATTATAAATGAGATTTGTAATTAAAAAGGAAGATCTATACAATGGGATTAAGATAGTAGAGAGAGCGACAAGTGTACGAGCATTACAGCCGGTATTGCTAAACATATTAATAGAAACAATTGATAAAACAAGTATAAGACTTGTTGCAACAGACTTGGATTTGACAGTAATAGCAGAAGTTGACGCCCAGGTTGAAGAAGAGGGAAAAATTACTCTTCCGTCAAAAACATTAAATGAAATCGTATCAAAATTGGGAAATAAACTGATTACATTTGACAAGTCAGATGATTCTTCAATAGTAAACATAACCTGCCAAAAATCAAAATTTGATATTATCGGGATATCAGCAAATGAGTTTCCGCCTGAAGTATTCAATGTGGAAATGAATGAAGAAGAGTGTTTTGAAATAGAAGTAAAACCGCTTACAAAAGCAGTTAAGCAGGCAGGATTTGCTGCAGCGAGTTATGAATCAAGTAATTTGTTATCAGGAATAGTGTGTGATATATCCGGCCAGACGCTGGAGATTGCATCAACTGACGGAAACAGATTGGCGCGTGTAAGAGAAGTTATCAAAAATCAGGATAACAAAGCCCGTCAGCTTATAATTCCGTCAAGAACATTGAATGAATTTATCAAAATGAGTTCGTTTATTGATGAGGACAGTATAAAAATTTATACAGAAAAAACAAAAATGATAATAAAATCCTCAAAAACAACTACGATTTCAAGATTGTTGGAAGGTCAGTTCCCTAAATATAACCAGTTGATTCCGAACGAAAGCCCGAAAACAGCAACAGTGAATGTTTCGGAAATGATTTCAGCACTTGAGCGTGTAGCGATTATGGTTAACGAAAAGACAAGTATAGTAAAACTGGAATTTTCTGAAAACAGACTAAAATTGACGGCAGATACACCAGATTCAGGAAAATCAGAAGAAGAACTTGCCATAAATTATTCAGGAGAAGAATTAGTAATAGCATTCAATTATAAGTTCGTATTAGAGGCCTTAAAAAATATGGAATGCGAAGAAGTAAATATCGGTTTAAATACAAGCTTGTCTGCAACAGTATTCAGACCAAACTGCGAAGAAGATTTTGTATGCCTGATTATGCCGGTGCAAATACGATAAAAATTTCTAACAGGTAAAGCATATCGACGAGAAATTTGATTCGTACAGATCTCAAATTTTGACAGATTGCAAGGATAATTTTCTTAACCGGAGCCGGCTGCTGTTTAAGCCGTAGAATGATCTTTGGGAATAGTAAATGTAATTTTTATAAAATTATCATTAATTAATTCCGCATTAATCATGCCGTTATGCGCTTCGATAATTTCCTTTGCGACAAATAAACCTAATCCTGAATTGACACATTTTGAGCTGTTTGCAAAAGAAACAAATTTATCAAAGATCTCATTGATGTTTTCAGGAGCTTTTCCCTTAATTTTATTTTTAACCGAAACAACTAAACAGCTGCTGTTGTCAGAGAGCTCAATTTCAATGGTAGAACTGCGCGGTGCGTATTCGGTGGAGTTTGCAAGCAAGTTATTTAAAACTCGTTTTATTTCCAAACAGTCGATAAAAACATTGGATATAATTGTTTTATTAGAAAAAGTAATATTTTGGTGTTTTTCGGCCGCGACATATTTTATTTCCGCGATACTTTCTTCAATAATGGTTTTGAGAGAGTAAAAATTTTTGTTCAAAGAAATACAATTATTGTCAAATTTGTATTTATACAGAATATTATTAACAAGATTTTTCATGTACTTAGCCGCTTGCAAAAGATCAGAAATAATTTCATTGTTGGAATTATCAGCTCTGGCAGTATTTTCCAAAAGCAGTTCCAAAGCTCTTATCTCAGCATTAACCGGTGACTTTAAATCATGGGCAACCATAGCAACAAAAGAATCCCTGGTTTTATTCATAGCATCCCGGAGCTGCTTCGTCTTAAGCATGTTAAGAACCTGCGATCTCACCACATTAATGTCAAACGGCTTGTCTATGTAAGCGCATGATCCTAAATCATATCCGGTAATTTTTGTTTCCGCATCAGAAAAAGCTGATATAAACATAATCAAAGAATTTTTATTCAAATCAGTTTTCTTAATTTCTTTTGCCAGTTCAAAACCTGACATCTCAGGCATCATAACATCAAGCAGAAAAAGATCAAAGGCTTCGTGCTTTATCATCTCCAGTGCTTCCAAAGGTTTAGTGAATGTGTGTATGTTTAATCCTGCATTAGAAATTGTTTCAACGAGCAGCTCGACGTTCTGTTGGTTGTCGTCAACAATCATAACATTCAGACCTTTTATACAGTTGTACATATTACATGAATACTTATCATCGCTTATTTTCGAAGAATTTTTCCTGAAGAAATCTCTTATAACCTTTATGTCAAAAGGGTATGGCAGTACATTTTTTATTCCGTAACCGTTTGCCTGAATAATGTTTTTTCTTGATATATCTTTAGATGTAAGCCAAAATTCTATATTAGGGAATTTCTGCATAAACTTTTTCAGTGAACTTAAATCATGAAAGTTTGTTTTAACAATACAGAGTTTTTTATTCGGAAGGTCTTTTATTTTGCAGATATCTTTTATATTTTCTACATAAGCAACCTTATTATTAGAGTTATTATTAATAAGTTTTTGCATAACACAACTATTGTATATCTATAATAGTTATATACAATTACCCTATCAGGTATATTTTCAGTGTGTATTTTTAAGCAGATTAATCGCGTGTTCTAACGAAACCTTAAGATCTGACATCTGCATATCAATGTTGTTTGGGCTGTAAACAGCGCCGGTATCATTATAAGCCAAATATTTTTTGTATTTTTCGGCTTCTGATCGCAGATCGGAAACAGCTTTAGCTTTTTCGCTCAATTCAATAATTTTTTCATAAGAAATATAGCTGCTTTCAGGTCTGTCAGCGTATTTTTGTTTAAAGTGTTCTGTGTTAATATTCAGAAAATAAACTCTTGCGGCAAACCTTTGAATATTTTCATTGTTTTCTATTGAATCAAAAATCTGCTCAAGCATATCAATAAATTCCTGTAAATCTGCTATATAGGGGGATGTTGTTTCTTTTTTCAGAATAATATTGACAAAAGCAGGGTCATCTCTTGGAATAGGTTTGATAGAGTTTTCGGAGTGAAAAGTTGTTGTTTTGTCGAATACCGGAGTTGAGATCCCGGATTCACCAGGCTTGTATTCTTTTGTAAGATCAGGAAGGGTTCCGACATATCCCCTTGAGGTTCCATCGGTTTCCTCTTTGTCCTTCTTGAAAAAGGCGCCAAAACAGCTTGACGGGGTTAGGATACATATTAGCAGTATAACACACAACTTTTTCATACCATAATTATAATGTTTTATTTGTTAAAATCATCATTTAAGTAAATTAGTTTATTAAAAAATGTTAAAATTTTTGGAAATAATGAAAGATTAACCTGCAAAAGGCCGTTATAAGAACCAGAAAGGTATTTGCAAATGAGTATTGTAATTGATACTGACCTTATATCGTTAATGCAGCGTCTGAATATTTCCCAGACAAAAATGCGTGAACAATACGCCTCAAAGTCTTTAGAGGAAATAGTTGAAGCCGAAGCCGAGGCTGGTAACCAGGAAGCTGTTGAATTTGCCAAGGAATTGTTTAAATCTCCAAGCATGCTTGTGAAAATTTTCAAACTGGCTGATTCCGAGAATAAGCTGGAACTTTTGCGGGAAATGTCATCTGACCAGTTACAAGAATTCCTGCCTTTGATGGAGGAGGAGGATATAAATCAGGGATTATATTTTTTCGATATGAATAAACTTCTTAAAATGCTCGAAGAAATTCCTTCCGAGCAGCTTGTAAATACCGTTTTTCAAATGTTTACCGAAGAAGCCGTTATAAACTATCTTCCGGAAGAGGAGTTAAACGAATTTCTTGACAGCACGGATTTGAAGAAAAACCAGATACTTAAACATCTAAAAGATATTCCGGAAGAATATCTTGCACAAATGTACGAAGCTGTCAGCGGCAAAAATTCCGGTGAAATGAATTCTGTGCAACTGGTTGATAAAATAGATGAACTTAATCCGCTGCAGTTCAAAGATGCATTAAATGCGATGCAGCCTGTGGCTAAACAGCAGTTGACTTTAGGTATTGCAAATGAGCACAAAGAGTTATACCAGAATTTTGATGCCCATGCTTATACCAATATGATACATACTTACAAATTTCAGCCTGAAGTGGTTAAGGCTATGGCTGTAATCGAACCTGAAGAAAAAATTAAAATGCTGGAAGAACTTC
>CALUYR010000119.1 GCA_944325045.1 Candidatus Gastranaerophilales bacterium | reverse complement strand
AGGAACAAAAGAACTCCAAGAAGCTAAAGATAAGTTAACAGGACATTTTGTAATTTCACTTGAAACCAATATAGATAAAGCCGTAACTGCCGGCTGGTTTGAAACAACACAAAATAATTACAAATTTGTAAAAGAATATGAGGATCTGATAAACTCGGTTACGGAATCTGATATAATCCGTGTGGCAAATAAATATTTCCGTGACGACAACTATGTTCTGTCAGCAGTAAAAAAATAAAAAATTACTACAAAATTTCAAATAGTAAACCTGAAAAATCATCATAAAAAAGTATTCATTTTTGTAAAGAAAAATTTTAAAATCTTTACATAAACGCATGTTTATTATTAAAATATTTGTATAAAAAGGACGTGTTAAAAATTGTTAAATAATTACGAAAGCTTTGATAATTCAGAAACATCATCAAGAAAGTCCGCACTTATACAAGAGAGAGTAGGACTTGTAGCGGCACACATGTATAAACAATTTTTGGATTACCAGCATGCCACGGTTAACACTAATGAAATATTTCTAAGAATGATTGAAGACATTCAGGCTGTAACTGAAATTATAAAAGAAGCTTTTTCATCAAGAAATGTTACCACCCAGAATATATATGTAGACACAGATCCGCAAAAGTCTATAGTTATAATGAATATTTTGTGGCATAAAATAAGCTTTACAACCCGCTGTAATTTCCAGCCGCAAGTGCTATACAGAGAAAATCTTAACCATCTTTTTTCAACCAGAATTATGGCAATTAAGGGGAATTATAATGAAATAATGACCGGAGTAAAAGACCACAAAGAAGAAATGGCAAGACTTCTTGATGAAGAAATTGCCTCACTTTTTGTTCCGGCAGAAACAACCCACAGTGCAATTATGAAAATCAGACACCTAGGCGGAAGAGAAATTCAAATTAACCAAATGGACGCAGCAAGAGAATTTGTTCTGAAAGTTGTAGAATCCGTATGCGGCGGAGGTTTCTACCATGAAGAAGGATCAAGAAAAAGCTTTAATATATAGGCCTGAATAGCTGCATTCCTTTCCTTCCATACAGCACAGAAATAATACCTAATACAGTATTGGTACGAATGGATTAAATTCTGTTTACTCATATCTTAAAGCATCAATAGGATTTAGCAGCGAAGCTTTATACGCCGGGTAATACCCGAACAGCACTCCGATTGCGCCGGAAAATCCTAAAGACAAGGCTACAGAAAATCCTGAAATAGAAATACTCATCGTCGAAAACATTTCAACTGATTTAGCGCCGATAACACCGACAATTACGCCGATAACACCGCCGATAATAGACAAGAGGAAAGATTCAATCAAAAATTGAATGCGTATATCACTAGCCTTAGCTCCAATCGCCATTCTGATACCGATTTCTTTAGTACGCTCTGTTACCGAAACAAGCATAATATTCATAATGCCGATTCCGCCGACAAGCAATGAAACAGAAGCGATCGCACCTAGTAAAACCGACATTGTTTTAGCAGAAGATTTAATAGTTTCCTGCATTTCTGCAAGATTTCTTATTTCAAAATCATCATCCTGATTTTTACCAATGTTGTGCCTTGACCTTAACAAATCAGTAATATCACTCTGAGCAGTTGCCATAACTTCAGAATCCGAGGCTTTAACATTAATCATTTTGATAGACCCCGGGAATTCGGTTCCGAAAACTTTTTTCTGCGCCGTTGTAATAGGAATAAATACCAAATCATCCTGATCCATCCCCATACCGCTTTGGCCTTTTGTTTTCAGAAGTCCGATAATTTTAAACGGAACATTTCCGATACGCATAGTTTTGTTAATAGGATCAACATCGCCGAAAAGTTCAGTTGCGATAGTGCTCCCTATAATCGCAACTTTTGAACTATTTTGATTATCCTCAGGAACAAAATTTCTTCCGCTTAAAATTTCATAATTTCTTATAAAAAGATAAGACCCTGTAGTACCGCCGACAGTGGTAGACCAGTTTTGATTTCCATAAGTAAGCTGCTGGGTTCCGGAAGAATACGGTGCAACTGCAAGGATTCCGCGGCAATTTTTTTCAATAGCCTCAGCATCTTTTAGAGTAAGAGAAGGTTTTGTACCCAGCCCCATTCTTACCCCGCCGGAATTTGCCGAGGCAGAACGGATCATTAAAAGATTTGAACCCATTGATTCCATATCTTTAGCAATTCTCTTGCTGGCGCCAGATCCGACCGCAAGCATTATTATAACCGCACTTACGCCGATAATTATACCAAGACTGGTAAGCATTGAGCGCATTCTGTTTATTTTTAAAGATCTTATCGCCATTATTAAAGTAGATTTAAAATCAATCATAAAATTTCTCCGTAATTAATATGGAATAGTCGTATGGGCATTTAATTCATCTGACACAATATTTCCGTCCTTAAATCTGACGACACGCTTGCAGTAAGCGGCAATATCAGGTTCGTGCGTAACAAGAACTATAGTTTTACCCATTTCTTTGTTAAGCTTTACAAAAAATTCCATAACTTCAATACTGGTTCTGGTATCAAGGTTTCCGGTAGGTTCGTCCGCGAGAATAAGAGGCGGATCATTAATTATAGCCCTGGCAATTGCAACACGCTGCTGCTGACCTCCTGACATTTGATTTGGCATATGATCTTCTCTGTTTTCAAGCCCGACTATTCTTAAAGCTTCTTTTGCCCTTATAATACGCTCCTCTTCAGGGATCCCTTTATAAATCATAGGGAGTTCAACATTTTCCAGTGCTGAAGTTCTTGAAATAAGGTTAAACCCTTGGAAAACAAACCCCATTTTAAGGTTTCTGATATCAGACAACTGATCCGGCCCCAGCGCCAAAACATCAATCCCATCAAGGTGATAACTTCCGGAATTGGGTTTATCCAATGTTCCCAGCATATTCATAAAAGTCGATTTACCTGAGCCGGAAGTTCCCATAATGGCTACAAATTCACCTTCTTCCACGCTGAGAGAAACACAGTTCAACGCATTAAAGCTGTCCTCGCCAGTCTGATATGTTTTTATAGCATCTTTAACTTCAATTAAGCTCATACGACATTTCCTTAACTTTTATAACATACGCGGCGGTCTGCGTCTTTGCGATGAGTTTTTATCACGCTTAGTCTGATTTGAAGCACCAATTATGACTTTATCACCAACCTTTAGACTTTTGGAAATAACCTCAATATTGGTATCATCACTTGAGCCGGTTGTTATATTAACCCTTTTAGGCCTGTTATCCGACAGAATCCATAACCCTTGGGATTGATATTTTTTCCCGCTTGTTTCAGGAGTATACTTGAGCGCAATAGACGGGGCGCATAAAACATCTTCATTTTTGCTTGTAATTATTGAAACATTAGCAGTCATACCCGGTTTTAATTTCAAATCTTTATTATTAACTTCAACGATTACAGAATAAGTTACAACGTTAGAAACAGTTGTCGGAGAAATACGAACCTGGGTAACTTTTCCTCTGAAAACACTGTCAGGATACCCGTCAAGTGTATATGTAACTTCCTGGCCTTCCTGAACTTTTCCGATATCGGCCTCTGAAACACTAACTTCAATTTGCATTTTGGTTAAGTCCTGGGCTATAGTGAATAATTCCGGCGCCTGGAAACTTGCTGCAACCGGCTGCCCGAGGTCGATTTCTCTTGATATAATCGTTCCGTCAACCGGCGCAATTATTTTTGTATACCCGAGATTTGTAAGCGCTGTTTTATAAGTTGCCTGGGCCTGGTTAATTTTAGCTTTTGCAGCTCCAAGCTGGGCAAGGTTTGACAGGTAATCACTTTCTGCCTGGTCGAGTTCGCTTTTTGCAATAAAGTTTTTCTGATATAAGTTTTTGTATCTGTTATAAGTCTTTCGTGTCATTTCCAATTGAGCTTCTATTCTTGCAAGATCGGCCTGGGCAGAACTTATCTGGGCGCGGTTTTGTTGAACTGTCGCCTCAAAATTTGCAGGGTCAATTTGAGCTAAAAGCTGGCCTTTTTTTACCACGGAATTGTAATCAACGTAAATAGCTTTTATCAAACCTGACACTGTAGAACCTACACTGACTGTATTTACCGGATTAATGGTGCCGGAAGCTTCTACAACTTCTGTTATAGTACACAGTTTAAGTTCTTTTGTTTCGTAGTGTATACGGTTTTTAATTCCGTTTGTAATTAGTCCGCCTGCAATAACTATAACGGTTATAACTAAAATTATAATGTATTTTTTCTTGTACTTTATATCCATAAACTAGTCCTCAACTGTTATTTCAATTTCCTGCGGCAGCGCAATTAACCTTTCGAGATTTGCCCTTGCAACATTGTAGTTATAAACTGCCTGAACGTACGAATTTTGGGCATTGTTGTAGTTAACCTTGGCATCCTGAAGTTCGATGTAATCGCCTAATCCTACGGCATAACGTCCATCGGCAAGTTCAAAATTTTCAAATGTTTGTTTTACCTTGACTTCCATCAAAGGGATTTGTTTTTCTAGTTGTACCATATTAATATAGGCGTCCTGAACATCAAAATAGATATCCTGTTTAGCTAAATCTATATCATTTTGAGCAGATTGAACCTGCAATTTAGCGTTATCAATTTCAAACTTTTTACTTGCAATGTTTATAGTACTTTGAACACCTATACTGGCATTAAAAGAGTTCGTGCTGTTTTGATCTCTGAACCCGTAACCTACAGATCCGGTAATTTCAGGATAATATTCTCTTTTCACATACAATAAAGATTGCTTCATAGCCTCTAAAGTAGCTGCATAAGCCTTGAGATCAGGTCTGTTTTTCTCCGCAAGATCTTCACACTCGTCAAACGTATAAGCAAACGGAGTAAATACATAATTTTCAAGAACAGTAAGCTTTTCAACTTTACTTGTAAGAACTGCATCTGATACATTTGCAGGTAAAGTGCTCAGGTCGCTCTTTTCGGAAATTTTTTCCAAATTAACCGGAATCTCTTTATGCTTAAAGTTAAAAGTCTCAGTTCCGGAAATTTCATAAGAAGGCGCATGAGCTATATACATAGAATTATTAAGCTGTACAAGTGCATTTTGATAAGCTTTGACCGAATTTACATAAGTAATTTTTGAATCACTCAAATAAACTTCGGCATTTACAAGATCTATTTTAGATCTAATACCTTCATCAAAATAAGCTTTAGTTCTCTGATAATTTCTCTCGTTAATTTGTACATTAGCCCTGTTAATATCCATTGTGGCTTTTGCGGCAAGAACCCCGTAATAATTTGTCTTAACAGTGAAAATCGTATCTAAAACCGTATTGTCAAAGGTATATAAAGCAGCTATCTTATTAAACTTCTGCATTTTGATATACGAACTTGTTTTTCCGAAATTCCAGATAAGCTGGTTAAGATTAGTGGAAACACTATAGTAATTATTTTCATAATTTCGTCTTGAAGCATTAGTGCCGTTGTAATAATACCCTGTACCGACACCGATAGTCGGGAAATAAGAAGCTTTAGCAATGCTTACATCATTTTTTGCCAGCTTATAATTATATGCGGCACGCCTTACATAAGGGCTGTTATCAACAGCTATTTGTATACAGTCAGAAAGATTAAGCTTTGCCCCTTTTTCGATCAAAGCACTTTTAGATTCAAACGCCTCAGCAGACGGAATTAACAGCCCTATAACTACTGCTGCCAGCAAACCGGTTTTTATAAAATTTGCATTAAAGATCAAAACTATAATCCTCAAAAATGATCATCATTTATATAACGATATAAGCACATATTCTGTTCATTTAAATCATATTTATGGTTGAAATATTTATGCCCGGACAGCGGATGACAAAATTAATTTTCGAACAAATATTTCAACAGAACACAATTGTAAACTTTCTTGATAAAAATTTACGTTATGAAACATTTTGAACTTTTTGGCATGGTTCATGATACAGTAATTATACACAAAGTTAAGACACATAGAGTTAAGGAGATTAAGGAATGTCTGAATATCTGAGCAAAGAAGAGATTAAACAGTGGAGGAGCTCATTAGAAAGGATTACATTAGAGGAATATGCTGCCAGATT
>CALUYR010000118.1 GCA_944325045.1 Candidatus Gastranaerophilales bacterium | reverse complement strand
TAAATCATTTGAAATAAGTTTATAGCTGGTTGTGTAGAGAATTGTTTTCCTTGCCAAAAATAGCGGATTATGGTTAAATGGTTTTATAAAACGTTAATTGTAAAGGAATTTAGCTATGATAAGATATTTTCTCGGATCATATATAATAACAATAGCCGGTATTACGGCAGCTTACTTTTGGGGAAACCATGTGCATTCCGGGACGGGTTTACAGTGTGCATTTATAGCAATAGTCCTGGGAATATTGGAAGTAAGTTTGTCATTTGATAATGCTGTAGTAAACGCAATGAAGCTGGAGAAAATGTCAGAAGTATGGCGGCACAGATTTATTACCTGGGGTATAGCTATTGCAGTGTTCGGTATGAGATTTTTGTTCCCGATACTTGTTGTCTCAATTTTTGCAAAGTTAAGTATGCTTGAGGTATTTAATATTGCGACAACTGATTCGGCTAAATATGCATATTATCTTCATCAAACGCATGCACCTATTGTTACTTTCGGCGGAATGTTTTTAATTATGCTGTTTTTAAATTACTTTTTTAATCATAAAAAAGAAGTTCACTGGATACGTAATATAGAAGCCCCTTTATCCCATCTGGATCATATAAAAGGTATTGAGATTGTGATAGCGTTGTTTATGCTTTTGGCGACCCAGAATTTTGTACCTCAGGAACATAAGGTACATGTTCTTATAGCAGGCATAAGCGGTATTATAACATACTTAATGATTGATGGAATTACTCATTTCCTTGAAAAACATGAAGAGATGCGTGCTGCAAAATGTGCAGTTCAGGCAGGCGGATGTACCGGGTTAATAAGTTTTATTTATTTGGAATTAATAGATGCCTCATTCTCTCTTGATGGAGTACTCGGGGCATTTGCGTTAAGTAAAGATATTATTATTATTACAATAGGTCTTTCAATCGGGGCTATGTTTGTACGATCTCTTACCATTATGCTGGTGGAGAAAAAAACACTTGCGAAGTTTTTGTATTTGGAACACGGTGCTCATTGGGCGATAGGAGCTTTAGCCTGCTTAATGCTTGTATCAACAGTGAGGGAAGTTCCTGAAGTTATAACGGGGTTAATCGGGTTAGGCTTTATTCTTGCAGCTTTTGTTTCGTCGATTCTTCACAACAAAAAACTCGAAAAATTAATTGCAGAAAACAAGGATTGCGAAAATGCTTAAACTGCCGCTTGTAAGTTTTGTTGTAACTTCATATAATTACTCAAAATATATTGAAAAAACACTTGAAAGTATAAAGGCTCAAACATACAAAAACATTGAAATTATAGTGGTAGATGATTGCTCAAATGATAATTCATCTGATGTTGTTGAGCGATTTATAGAACAAAATCAGGATCTTCGTATTACTCTTGTAAAGCATGAATCAAATCAGGGGCAGTTTTCATCAATGATAGACGGCCTGAAGCTTTGCCGCGGCCAGTTTGTAAGTTTCGTTGATTCCGACGATATTTTATTGAAAGAATTTGCAGCTGTTCATGTAAAAATTCATCTTGCCGCAAGCGTTGCTTTTACCTCAAGCCAGATTGCAGAAATTGACGGAAATGACGAAATTCATACCGTGTATTCGGTTTCGTCACCGCATGAAGATGAATCGCCTGATATAAAAGTTTTAGATGATTTTATAAAAGAAGATATTTCCGGAGTAAAATTCTCAACTGTAGACAAAGATCGTTTCGGCGGCTGGTATTGGTCGCCTAATAGTTCTGCTATGTTCAGAAAATCCGCGATAGAAATTATTGAAAATTACAAAACCCCTAAAGACTGGCGGGTTTGTCCTGACAAATTTTTGTTTAATTTTGCCCATTTGATTGGCGGCTCAATTAACATATTTGCTCCGCTGACAGCATACAGAAGACATAATTCAAATGCCGGCGGCAGTGATTACGTATGCGGAAACAAAAGATATAACAACGACAAAACAACTATGCTTAATTTAAGTAATAATATTAAAATCCGTCCTTGTATGCTGAAATTTCTTTTTGACTCGTACAGCGCTTTTGTCAGTAAGTTTGGCACAAGAGGCTGGGTAAAATTTTTGTTTAAAACCTTATTCTAATAAAAATTGATTTGGAATTACTTAATGTAAATATTTGTTACATTCATTTTAAATATTTTTAAAGTTTAAGTAAAAAAGGGCCGTATTACTGAATAATAGGACTCTAAATAACTAAGAATATTGAAAGGAATGAGTAAGTAACAATGGGATTGGCCGCATCACAAGCAAGATTTCTAGCCATAACATCCAGAAAGGCAAACTGTGAATTTCAATCAATGCAGATTGCCCAGCAGAAGCTGTCTCTTACCCGTGAATTGGAGGAGGTCTCGGATGAATATCAGGCAGCTATAAATGCGACAAATCTGGTTTGGGATGCAGACGGTTCCGGAGATTACTTATATAATCTTTCATATTCTCTAATGATGACCCCTTCTGATGTAAACGCATATACCCCATATCTTCTGTCCCGCCGTGACGGGAAGATAGCCTTAAATTCCGCAATGGCAGCTGCAGCAAAAGCTGCCGGAATAAGTGATTCCGGGTTTGTGGGAACAGCGCAGGAAAAAGCGGCAGCATACGCTGTCTTTATAGGCGAATTACAAAACCAGCGGGCAATATCTTCCTCTACGGCTGATATGGCTATAACAGTCGGGCTTATCTCTGACGCCGGTATGGGCGGAGAATTGATGGGACGTGAAACCGCTAATCAAATGTCTTTGACAAGCATGATTACATATATTGATTTAATCACAGAAGCAACAGCCTCCGGTTATTATCCTGCAGGTTCTACAGAAGCTGAACTTGCTGAAGATTTGATATTTGATTTTAACAAAACAGTATATAATGAGGATGGAAGTATTCGTAGAGAACTTGATTGCGGATTAAGTTCCGGGTGGTCAAAAAATTCCCATTCAACAACATTATTAAAGAACGGTTCATATTATAATGACGCAACCTATGCAGATAACGGCGTCGGAAGCTACTCTCCGGGTTCATTCTCGTTATCTGATTTGCTCAATGAAGATATGACATTGTTAGTTACCGGAAAGACGGATTATTCCAACATTTGTAAAGCAATGAGTTCTGCTATACAAACCGGTTCTGATAAAGGATCATTCTCATTGATACTTAATAATGATGTAGACCAGTGGTATGATAATATAAACGGACAAGGTTCATTCGACCGGCTGAGCGCAGATGAAAAAGCCGTATTAACATATTTTGATCAGTTAGCAAAAGGTATGTATGCGCTGCTTATGCCTGAAGATCCTTCAGCAACGGATTTAAACGCATTCTACACTGCTTTGGACGATATTATAGACAGGTTCCAAAACAGAAACGAAGGCAACGATTATGTAGATGCAGGGCCTCCACTTCCAATCAATTCTGAATCTACCGCTAAAAGTGCAGTCCGCGAGGCGGATAACTATAACTGCTGGGTAAAATACGGTAATTCCTGGGCACTAAGCTTATCTAACTTAACAGAAACTTTTTTGACCAACTTTGTTGACGGTATGAACGGATATTCAGGCGGTTTTGTAATTCACGACAAAGTAAATTCATCATATTATATAACAGATGATCCTGGCTACTTATATACTGTTAACTCCGGTTCAGACGATGAGAAAAATTTATGGACTTCAGAATTTTACAGCGTTATATTCAATAACTTATGCCAGAACGGCTGGTATCAAAATGATCAGCTGGAAGATAAAGATTATCTGGATAATGCAATTAAGAGCGGTCAGTTATTTGTCGTATCAAAAGGTTCTGACAACTACTATTATCAATCCCGTTATGTTCAAATCAGCGGCGGCCACATTATGGAAAATACGGATAGTGACGCGATAGCTCAGGCAGAAGTTGAATATACAAGGAAGAAAAGTCAAATTAATTACAAAGAAGAACAACTTGAAATTGAAGCAGATAAACTTGATGCTGAAATAGCTGCACTTACTACCGAGTATGATACAGTTAAGAGTTTGATATCCAAGAATATTGAAAAAACATTCACAATGTTCCAGACCTAGTTAAGTATTACCGGTTTGGCCGAATTATGTAACATTTCTTAGCATATTTTGATTTTTTCCCGGAAAAATGCTATAATAAACATGCTATTTATATTTCGGCTAGTGTAAATCTTAACAGGGGGGGAATGAAAAATCACTTCCTGTTTTTTTTGTGCGGATGAAATCTTTATGGTTAATAATTTCTGTGTCCGATAAAAAGATGTTCATTTTGCGGCATGTCTCAAACAGTTTTAGGGCTTCGCAATACATGCCGTACCAATAAGCAAATTTAGAATACGCAGGATCGCACTTATACTCAAGGCATGCTCCGTATGTAAGAATATCCGAGGATATAAAACCCGGAATTATACTTTTGTCTGTTGCCGCCTCCATGTTTTGTTTGTAATTTCCATCCTTGTCAACAGCGCAGTAATAGCCGGAATTAAAGCATGCTTCGCATATTTTTGAATTTATCCGGTTCAAAATTTTTTTTAAATATATATGCGCTTCCCCGCCGAACCCGTCAAAGCTTCCGGACTCTTCAAGCCCTAGTTCTGCAAGACATCTGTTTATCAATTCAAAAAAGTTCATTTCAAGCCCCGCATAAAATAAAAGGAGGGGTGGAGGCCCCCTCCGATAAGAGAGTAAGATAATTTAAAGGATTGAGTATTAATAATTTGTTGTATGTTTAACTTTTATTCTTTGGTTTACATTTTTAGTATACTGCTTTTAAAAAGTTTTAAAAGTCCACAAAAATACATAAATATTTTCGTATATGTAAAAATATTTATGCATTTTCACAGATAAATAAACCTCTATGACTGTAAATATTACTCAGCCGATTCTCCTTGCCGGTCACAAAATTACGGAGCATAATGCCGGAAGATCTCTTCGTTTTCCCCTTTGCTTTTTTAATTGGCAGGCCTAAAACAAGTTCAATTCCTGCCCGAAAGTTTGCACAAAACAAAAACCCTAAAAACTTGGATTTTACGTTTTCAGGGTTTTATATAAATTGGCACTTTTAATATTTACATCATGTTTTTTCTGATTTTGTCTTTTGCCTTGTCAAGCTGTTTAATACGTTTTTCAGTAGCTTTCACTTGTTTTTTTAACGCAGCTCTTTCATTTTTTATTTCGTTATACTTTGCATCAGCTTCGGAATACTTGGTTTTGTAGTTCAAAAGTTCATTTCTGACTTCTACCTGGGCATTGTCCAACTCTGAAATAGCGCTTTGCATTTTTTTATTCCCTGTTAAGTTAACAGTTGTAGTAGTACCTGTTGAAGTACTTGCAAGCTTTTCCGCAGGAGCACCGGCAGCAGATTCTGAAACAGTATACGATGAATCGCTGAAGTTAAGCGGAGTAAAGGCTGTGCCGTCAGCAAAAGCCATTCCCGAGCATGCCCCGATTAGTACAACCGAAAGAATTATTTGCCTGATTTTTTCCATAGATTTCTCCCTTCTACGCAATGTATTTGTTAATTCTGATAAGTAATTTTTATTATAACCCCTCATAAGAAAAAAAACTTCATTCAAAAAAATGAGAAATTTGTATCCAATAGCGATAATTTAGCCTCAATGCGTGATTTTGGCAAATTGTTGCGAAAAGTTAATAATTATAAAAAAAATACTTGATTTCAAAAAATTACCATGTAAGATAATAAGTGTGCTGGGAAAACTCAAAGCACAATGCACTTTAAATCATATAACAAGAAATATAAATAGTTAAAAAAAATATTTAAAATTTTTAATAAACTACTTGACAAAAAAAATTTTTAAATGTAAAATGATTAATGCGCACTAAATGCGCTAAAAAATTAAAGTGATGGTTAACTAATAAAAATATCTTAACCAGGATAGCAATCTAAATCTGAGAAGTCAGATAAAAGATTTTCCCCACGACAACAGAAAGGAATGTTGAGGTTTGCTGTAAAAGAGCAGCGGGCAAATGAGTGGGCAGTTATGAACATTGACAACAGAATAGCTGAAAACGAAGATACAACATAACTTGTTAATTCAAAAAGGAATGATTCAAGGACGC
>CALUYR010000117.1 GCA_944325045.1 Candidatus Gastranaerophilales bacterium | reverse complement strand
CACAGAATACAGCACATTGCCGACTAACCCTGATCTTGCAGCCAGGTTCAGATAGGCTAGGGCGGGGAAAATCGGATCAACAATCTTTAGCTTTTTTAATAAAAAAGTCCGTATATTAAATTTTTTTTGAGCATACGGACTATTACACAATCTAACAAGACGGCTGGCTACCAAGGGAAATCATCTTTTATCAGCCAGCCATCTTTAATGATTTTTGCAGTACAATTCAGGCGCATATTTACGGGCTTATCTTCCTGGCAGGCATAAAGCGGATGATTATCGCCTCCATCATAGCAGCCTAAGCTATTTCCTCTTGGTTTGTCTTTATTAATCATGAATAGAAAATCTGTTCTGGTGTAATTACGTCCGATTTCAGTCAAATCCAGGGCCGCATTTTTCCCGAGAGTTGAACAAATTAAGTATAATGTTTTTTGATCTTCACCAGCAGCGCCGTCCAAGGTAAAACGAATATTCATGCCATTAGCCAGGTAAACGCAATAAGACCTTGTATCAGTTGAGCCATTATCCCAGTTTTTACAATAACCTGCGGACTTTAGAGTTTTCAGGTAAGGAACAAAATAGGTAGATGCAATTTTTTGTGCATTATGCGTATTAACCTGACCTCCAAAATCCCAGGTATTAACATCGCCATAATCCGCAACGGCCATTTGCATTACCTGCCCTAGTATAGCGTTCATTGTTTTAATTTGATTTACAAAAACATGTTTTTGATAATTATTTATCAACGTTGGCAGTGTCATAGCGGCAACCACGCCGATTATGCCAAGAGTGATTAAAACTTCGGCCAGGGTAAAGGCGGGGACGTAGTCCACTCTTACATGACGCTTCGCTGTGCGGGACGTAGAGGTTATATGTTGATGTTTGCACGAACACACATAGGGGATTAAATTTAAGGGCGGATTTACCAATCCGCCCTTATAAAATTCAATAAAAATTAATAACTCTTACGAACCGACAAGTCTAAGCGCTTCTTCAAGCAGTTCTTTGTTGGAAGAAATCAGTTTGTTTGATATTTCCATCTGTAATTTCGCCATCTGGAAGTAAGAAATATTTGTTTTAAAATCAGCGTTGGAGAGTTCTAACAATCCTGAACGGATTTCACCAAACCCAAGTAACGGCTTACCGGATTCTTCTGTTTCAACAAACTGCCCGTCTTTAAACTCATACAACGCAGCAGCGTTATGGAAATTTCTTGTTGTAATACGGTAGAGAGGAACTGAACGTTTGCCGTTATCCGCTTTCCCGTATATAGTACCGTCGTTTTTAATTTCGTAATCGTCGTATTTTCCTAAATATTTGCCGTTATTAGGGTCAATCCACATTTTAATATTGGTTGTCGGAATATCAAGCGATCCGCCTTTCATAGCGGTTTCCTGGTACAAATCAGCCGTAATGGACTTTGTACCCTGCATAATTTCGCCTTTGTCGTTAAGAATATACCCTTGAACAGTGTTTCCGCTCTTATCACGATAAACACCTTCACCGTCAAATGTGAAGTCTCCAAGACGAGTGTAAATACTTTTGCCTTCTGCGTCTTTAACAAGGAAAAAACCTTTTCCTTCTAAAAATAGGTTTTCTATAGCAGTACCCGGAGTAGATTTACCCTGTCCGATATTTTTTGAATAATCCTCGGAAATAGCTCCGCCAAGAAATGTCTTAAAGTTAACTTCCTTTTGCCTGAATCCCGGAGTATAGACATTAGTCATGTTATCAGCGATAACATCCATCCAGTTCTGCGTTGCTTTTTGCGTATTTAAGGCTGTTACGTATGAATCATTCATTGCCGTTCTCCTTATTGTTCCGTCTTTGTTCTTCTTTCTGACGGCGTGATTGTGAGTAACTCAAGTCGCCGTATGCAATATTTTCTTCGTTGAATCTTTGGCGTAAGAAATCTATATTATTTCTCAGGTAATTTTCAACCGCTTTATCTCCCGGGATAAAATTAGCGTTAATTTTACCGGATTTGTCGACCTGCAAAACGACTGAAATATCTTTATCAAAGTCAATTCTGAAAGGCTGGTTGGTTTTTGAAGATTCTTTCAACGCCTCGATAAGTGCAGCACTTGCCTTGGCTGTAGATTGAACCATTTTGACATTACCGTTTTGCAAAGCCTTTTGAAATTCCGCAGCAACACTTCCGACAGACATATCGGTTTTGGAAACCAAATCAGCAAAGAATTTTGCATCAGTATCAGACATCTGAATTGAGGAATAATCAACTGTAACTGCCATGCCTGTAAGCTGGGATCTGGAAGTTGCGTTCATAGAATTTATGCCTGAAAAATTCAAGTCGACACCGTTTGCGTTCATATAGGCCTGAATTTGGTCAGACAAAGGTGTATAAGCATTTTGATTCGGATTTTGGCCTTGTCCTTGCTGATTATTTTGAGATTGGGCGTTTTGCGAAACTTCACCGTTCAAAGTTTGATTGTTATCAGGGTTTTGTTCCTTAACGTTTTTGTCAGTTTTTGTGTTATCAGTTTTTTTCTCGCTTTTTTCAGTCTTTTCGGTTTTATCAGCTTTATCGGAAGTATCAACTTCAGACGTTTCTTTTGTGTTATCAATATTTTCAGTTTCAGCTTTAGAGGCATTCATTTCAGAGGCGAAAGAGGAATTCGCATCCGTGAAACGTTTTATCTGGGTAGATGAGGCTGTTTTGGACATCTCATTACTTGAAAATACCGCTGTTGTTACTGTTGATTTAGTGCTTAAGTTCATATTTCTAACTACCCTCCAGTTGTTCAAGCTGCCGCAGAATTTCTTGTTCTTCCTGATCTTCTTCCTCTTGTCTTTCTTTGCTCTGGGCAAAGTATCTTGTTACACCAAGTTCGGAATATTGCTTCAATTCTGCTTTTTTTTCTTCTTCTAAGTAGGCTTCGCGGTTCTTTTCTTTGTGTTTTTCAAGAACTTTAACAGCCTGTTCAAGTTTTACGAGTTTTTGTTTTTCTATATCGAGCTGTCTTTGTGCTTCCACACGGATCTGCTCTAGCTTTTCAGCTTTTTCCCAAAGATGTATAAGATATTTGTCATAAGCGTCATACATCATTGGGTCAGCTTTTCGCATGTTTATCTGAGTAGCCTGAATCTCTTCGTTATTTTTTCTGATATTCTCTTCCGCAATAAATACGGCCTGCTGGGCTTTTTGAACAACTAGCAATTGTTCTTCTTTTTTGCGGATTCTGAAATCCAGTATTTTTTGTAATCTGTATCGAAAAGGCATTTTAGACTACACTTTCTTGCTTATATTATGAAATATTTAAGCAAGATGATAAACATCTAAACGTATGATATATTTAATGATGAAATTCAATTAGTCAAGAATATGAACCCCTGTTCCTGTACCAATGCTGTTGTTGCGTCTGTACCATCCGCGGTTTCCGTAGTAATCGGTATACCTGCCGTAATTAGTGCCATAACTGTTATTTCCATAACTGTAATAAGGATTAACCGGAGGCGTAAACCCTGTAGGAGTTCCGCCGAAAAATGCCGAACTTATTCCGTTTATAATATTCTGAACTTTTCCGTTAGAATTTACCGGTGTCATGTTTGCCGGATTGTTTCTTGAGTTCACAACAAGATTATCAATCCGCTGCTCAATGGTGGATTTAGGATAAGTTCTGTTAAAAACACGCTTTTCCAGGCGGTTCAGACGGGAATTTATATTCTGCCCGTTATAATTTCGGCCAAGAACAGATCTTTCCACATCTGCCAATCTGTTATAAGCATAATTATGTGCTGCATAATTTCTTGTATAAGGGGTTCTTAGCGGTGTTGATGTTGTAACATATCTTGTTGCGGCAATACAAGGCATTGTTAAGGCAAATAAAGCTCCAAATATCAAAACTTTCTTCATATATTAATATCTCCTCTGATTTACAGTATAATTCTATTTTGAACATTTATTTTCGGCATTCTCCTGACGGCTAAAATAAAGATTATATTGTAAGTAAAATTTGTTTGTCATATTATAAAAACAGAATAGTTAAGGAGAGAATTTAAGATGGTTAAAAACAGAATTGGTATAGATGTAGGTGGTACAAATGTTAAGCTTGCGCTTGTCAGCAGTGAAGGGAAAATTATTTACTCAAACTCAATTCCCACCCGTGCAGAAATGGGTTATGAATACACTGTTGATAATATTAAACAAGCTATTCAGGATTTGTTAAAAGAAACAAGTATTAATGCAAAAGATGTTGAAGGTATTGGATTTGGCTTTCCCGGCCAGGTTGATTACAAATCCGGAATAGTAAGACTTGCCCCGAATATTCCGGGCTGGGTAGATGTACCTATTGCGAAAATGATTGAAAGTGAATTCCATATTCCGACACGTGTTGATAACGATGTAAGATGTGCAGCACTTGGAGAATTAAATTTCGGAGCCGGAAAAGGATGTGAAAATTTAATATGCATAACAGTTGGAACCGGTATTGGCTCCGGGTTAATTGTAAACGGAAAACTTGTCCGCGGAGCGTCTAATGCGGCGGGAGAAATAGGACATATTAAACTTCAAATGCATGACGGCCCTATTTGCGGCTGCGGAGATACCGGCTGTTTAGAGGCGTTTGCATCAGGCCCGGCTATTGTTGCTATGGCTGAAGATTATATTAAAGGCGGAAAGTCTACTAAGTTCAGAGAACTTGCAAACCCTGATATAACACCTTACATAGTATGCGAAGCGGCAAAAGCAGGTGATCCGGTTGCTAAAAGAATATTCACTATTATGGGTGAATACATTGGTATAGGACTTGCAAGTGTTGTGAACCTGCTCAACCCGGAAAAAGTTATTATCGGAGGCGGAGTTGCTGCTGCCGGGAATTTCCTTATGGATCCGTTGAAAGAAACACTAAAAAAACGTGCAATGAAAATTGCAGGGGAAACTGTAGAAGTTGTTCCGGCTCAACTCGGCAATACAGCAGGAGTTATCGGCGCAAGCTTATTGATTGAAAGCTAAATAAAAAATTCAAAAAATATAATCAAAATCGGTAAAAATTAATCAGCAGATAGCAAAAAAAAATTTCATAAGCGTTATATAATACGATATGAAAATAACTAATTTTTACCGATTTTTTTATACATCAAAAGGCTTAAACCCTAAATATATGAAAATAGATGAGTATCTGATAAGAGGGCCTCACCCGAAAATTTCCGATTTAATTGAATTAAAGAAAGAGGGCGTAACACAAATATACGATTTCAGACACATAGGAATCAGAGGGTTTAAGTTTATAGAAAAATATATTTGTAAAGAGCTGGGAATTAAGTACATAAGACGCCCATACAGCCACTTAAACAGCCAGTATCCTACAATAAACGACCTGACAGAAATTGCAAGGAGCGTAAAAACAAACGGTGAAAAAGGCGGAAAAACTTTATTTCATTGCAACTCCGGGTCGCATAGAACTGCTCACGTCTCAGCGTTCTATGAGCTTACAAAAGGTGAAAATATCGGTGATGTTATTAACCGAATAGGAATTATTAAATATGCAGAAAAAGTGCAGGAAGTACTGGACAAGCATTTTTATAAACAAAAATATTTTAACCGGCAATACAAAAATACAGGAACACTTAATCCCATAAAAAATTTGAAAAACCGCTTCAACAACAGGGTAATAGAAGCGGTAAATGCTGCGCAAGCGTCATTTTTGGCAATAATTACCGGATATAAAAACTGGTAAATTTGAAATGTTGATTTAACAGCCGCCATTAAGAACAAATTTTAAGGTTGTGTTATGTAATCATTAAGCTTTATGTTTCTCTGATATAGTAGTTACCTTTTCTTGGCGACTCCTCAATTATCAAACCTTTTATATTATTGAACCATGCACAAATCTCGGCTACATCGCTGCTATAATTCATTGCAAGTGAAACTGCTGCATTTTTGTTTTCCTGATCAGGAAAAGTTATTTTCGTTCCGCCAACTAAAAAAACGTAATTAAGACGGCGGCCGTTCTCATAAACCTGCTTTGAACACAAAATACTATCCTTGTCAAAATTAACATTACCAATACAAACTTTTTCAGTATCCATATTCATCTCCTTTAATACAAGCATTGCATATATACTAAGGATATATATGTACATAAATTTCATATTTCTAACTTAATCGTTACATTATGTAACATTTACCGAGAGTTGAAAAAAGGTTAAAAATAGGATATAATGAATAAAGAAAGAAATGAAGGAGGATATAATGCTAAAACTCAATCATAGAGCGGATTTC
>CALUYR010000116.1 GCA_944325045.1 Candidatus Gastranaerophilales bacterium | reverse complement strand
GACGTGGCGCAGCTTGGTAGCGTGCTACCTTGGGGTGGTAGAGGTCGCAGGTTCAAATCCTGTCGTTCCGATTTTTATTTGGATGTTAGTTCATGGTAAATTTATTTTATGATTAAAAAAATAACAGGAACACAAAGAAGATTATCAGGAAATCTGGAAATTCCGGCGGATAAGTCAATATCCCACCGGGCAGTGATGTTTAGTTCTCTGGCAAAAGGAAAATCTATAATCAGAAATTTTTCTAAAGGTCAGGATCCGCTATCAACATTAAATATTTTCAAAAAATTAGGTGTGGAAATTATATACAAAGATGAAAACACACTTGAAGTAAACTCAAACGGGAAACTATTTGCCCCGCAAGTTAGCTTGGACTGCGGAAATTCCGGGACAACAATGCGGCTTATGTGCGGGGTTCTCGCCGGCCAATCTTTCAATACTACAATGATTGGCGACGAAAGCCTTTCAAAAAGGCCGATGAAGAGGGTTATTGAACCTCTTTCGCTAATGGGCGCAAACATAACATCACAAGACGGCCACGCTCCGTTGTTTATTGAAGGCAGACCGCTTAAAGGAATTATATATACGTCGCCTATTGCATCCGCACAGGTAAAATCATGTATTCTTCTTGCCGGATTAAACGCAGACGGAACAACAACTGTAACTGAGCCGTATCTTTCAAGAAATCACACGGAATTAATGCTAAAATATTTAGGAGCAGAAATTAAAACAGATGGTTTAAATGTATCAGTTCGGAAATCAGAGCTAAGCGGAAAGCCAATTGAAATTTGCGGAGATATTTCCTCTGCCGCCTACTTTATCACCGCAGGCCTAATTATTCCGGGATCAGACATTATTCTTAAAAATGTAGGTTTAAACCCAACAAGAACCGGGATATTAGAAGTTTGTAAAAATATGGGGGCAGATATAGAAATTCTGGATAAAAAAACTGTTTCAGGAGAAGCAAGCGGAGATTTACGCGTTAGATACTCAAGACTCAAAGCTTGCGAAATTTCAGGAGAATTAATCCCAAAACTTATAGATGAACTTCCGGTAATAGCTGTTCTTGCAACGCAGGCTGAAGGAACAACTATAATCCGCAACGCAGGAGATTTACGGAACAAGGAATCTGATAGAATTACCGCAACCGTTACGGAATTAAAAAAACTTGGTGCCGATATTGAAGAATTAGATGATGGATTTGTAATAAACGGGAAAACAAATCTCCAAGGCGGATGCCAGGTTCAGACATACCACGATCACAGACTTGCAATGAGCTTATATGTTGCAGGGCTTATCTGTAAAAAAGAAATCGCAATAAACGGTTTTGAATGGGTTGATATTTCTTTTCCGGAATTTGAATCACTATTTTCTAAAATTGCAGAGTAATTTTCAGGCCAAACAGATATAATTATTTCTTAATATAAGTTAACAATTAACGATCTGTAAGCAATTATCACGAAAAAAAATTGTTTATAAATACATAAGGTTAGGTTAACAATTTGGAAAGGTAGAATTATGTCTGGAGAAAATGTAGGATTAAACGCGTACAATAATCCGTATGCAATGTACGCAAATTACGGTCAGCAAAATGATGATGTCATGGCGAATTTGCATTTCAACGAAATTGCCAGAACCGGCCGTATACCGGGAATGACAGAAACGACCGGCTCACCGGCTTTCCGCGGGAACCCTGAAACAGACACCTTTGAAAAATCAGGAGGAATAGGGTTAGCTGAAGGTGCGGCAATAACAGCAGCCGGAGCAGGCGCAGGAGCTGCAAGCGGATATTTTTTATTAAGCAATCCGATAAAAAATGCAGAACAACAAATTTTAAATCCTGCCTTTTATAAAACTATCGACAAAGCAAACTTAGAAAAAGCAATAAAGTCAACACAAGAAGCGATAAAACAAACAAAAGGATATAATCTTGCCCAGCTTGCGAGTGTAGAAAAATTTGAAGATCTGCCGGATGAAGTAAAGACATATCTAAAAGACAACGGATTGGATAAAAAAACTCCGGCTGAAGCAAAAGCACTATTAGAACAGGCCGGTAAAAAGGTAGAAGATTATAACTTAGACAATATTGCAAAACAAGTCAGAGAAAATTTTAAAGGAATGGAATACCACAAAGGAATTCTTGGCAAAGCGACTGCCGCAAAAGGGCTTACACCGCTTGTCACAGATACGAACGACCTCAAAGCATTCTTCCTTAAAAATAAAGAATTATACGGCCTAACCGGAACTGAAGAAGAAATTGCAGCAAAAGTTGAGAATTTAATAGCAAAAGGAAAGAAAAAAGCTGCACTTGCCGGAATTAACACTCCTGAAGAATTAAAGAAATTTGTAACGGAAAACAAAGAATTCTTCGGAATTAAAGGTACAGAAGAAGAAATTGCAAGAAAAATAGACAATCTTGTAGCCAAAGGCAAGAACGGAGTAATTGATGAAGCCGCTGAAATTGTTGCAAAATCACAGAATTACGTATCAAGAAAATCACTGGACATATTTTCACATATAGATGCAAAAGGCAAGTTAGCAGAAGATGCCCCGGATACCATAAAAAAATTATTTAAAGATTTCAAATGGCAGCAGGCGAAAAAATACGGCAAATGGGGCGCGGCAATTGCCGGCGGTATAGCAGTACTGGCTGCAATGTTCGGCGGCTCATCCAAACCTAAAGAAACAGCATAATTACATTAAATTTCCCTTTCAAATATCCCTCCATAATGGCAGCTTACAGACATAAAGTCTGTAAGCTGTTTCTCTTATAGAAAAAACTATTTTCCGGCAACAACGATAGTAAAATCAGTATCAGCACATAAATACATTGACGGCTCATAAACAAACTGATAACCGGCAATTGAAGGATTAGTTTTTTTAAGATTATTGTAATACTGATTAGTAATTTTTGCAGAATGAGCTACAAACTGAGAGTGAGTTTTGGAAATATGAGACTGGCAGGCAACATTTATACCGGAAGTTTTAAGTTCATTAATTATCGACTGAGCCTCAGCAGACTTATTCTCGGAATAAACAACAGAAGCGGAAACCTGAGCAGCTTCATCGACAGACTCTGTTTGGCGGTAAATAAGTCTGTTAATAACATCCTGAGTTTTATCCGGATCTAAAATCCAATAACTAATAGCCCCTCTTTTATTAGGCGCCCCCGGCAAAGTAGCTATTTCAATTTTATCCATGTCCAGATGTTTAGCCATCATAGCAAACTGTGTTAACTCATAAAGGGACATATCAGTTTTAACATATTTTCTTGCCACGCTTACGATATCAGGAAGTTTAGTAATATTTTCCGGTTTCTTTAACTCCGCAAGCACGCCGCGCAAAAACCACTGTTGACGGTGTGTACGGCCGATATCGCCCATAGGATCATGTCTGAAACGTAAATATCCGACTGCTTCAGCAGGGTTCAAATGATGATAACCTTTTGTCAGATTAATATGGAGGTGACCGGAATAATCATTATAGTGCATATTCTTTTCAACATAAACATCAACACCGCCCAAAGCTTCAACAATACTTTTAACAGCATTGTCATGAACCATAATATAACGGTCAACCTTAACACCCAAAGTATCTTCAACAGTTTTGACAGTCATATCAACTCCGCCGATAGCATGAGCTGCGTTAATTTTTTGAACACCGTGATTTCCCGGCAGATATACCTTGCTGTCTCGCGGGATAGAAAGAGCATTAACAGATTTCGTCCGCGGGTCAATATTAACAAGAATTATAGTGTCGGTTCTGGTTCCGGTCCAAAGATCGTTCTCATTTTCGCTTGCGTCAACCCCCAGCAGAAGAACATTCTTTCTCTTTGGTCCGAAAGGAAGTGTAAATTCCGGGTTGGAAGTATTATCACTGCTTGTTGCAAGTTTATCGAAAAATTTTGTAATCGCGGAATTTTCTCCGAAGTGCTTAGCACAGAAATCCGAATTTAATCCGGCATAACAAAATCCGAGTGCCATACCAAGCAAAAACAAGCAGAACACAATAAACATTCTTATAAACTTAGCCTGATGCTGTTGTTTTCTCTTAATTTCATTTAAATAGTTTTTACTTCTGTCGTTAAATTTTTTATTATTCTTGTTAGTTTGTCTGTAAACTGTCATACTCTCCCACCTATAAATTCAGTCAGCTATAAATATTTTAGCTCAAAAATACAATTTATAAAAATCAAATTAAAAAATCATAAGAAAATTATACAACAAATAAAAATAAAATTTCACCTTATAAAACATGAACCAAATAAAGAGTCACGAGAGAGAAATACACAGCGAGTCCAACGACATCTATGGTCGTAGCAATGACAGGGCCGGAAGCGACAGCCGGGTCAAGCTTGACAGCCTTAAGGGCAAGCGGAGTAAAGGTACCGATAACTGTTGCCATAGTCATATTAATAGCCATAGCAAGCCCGACAACAATACCAAGTCCGGCGTTATGCTGCCAGCCCCAGGTTGCGAACATAACAAGTATTCCGAACAAAAGTCCGATAACAGAACCGATAAATGCTTCACGTAAAATATGGTGCATAGCAGCACTCAAAGTAACCTGGCCGGTAGAAAGTCCGCGAACCATAAGTGTAATACTTTGCGTACCAATATTTCCGCCAAGTCCGGCAAGCAGAGGCATGAAAGTTGCAACAATAGGAAGCATGGAAAATGTATGATCAAAATGATGCGCAACATTAACCGCAAGAAACTCCCCGAGAAGAGTTATAAAAAGCCATGGTGTTCTTGCGCGGATGGCATTAATAACATTTCCGGAAAGGATTTCATCTTCATCAACAATTTCCGTAGAAATACCGGATGACTGATAAATTTCTTCAGTAGTTTCTTCTTCAAACAAATCATGAACGTCATCCCAGGTAATCATACCTTTAAGACGGTTATACAAATCCACAACAGGAAGCGCATTATACTGATACTTCATAAACTCATCAATAATATAATCGCTGTAATCATCAACATGAAGTTTAACGATATCAGAAATCATTATATCTTCAACCTTTTGATTAATCGGCGAGGTAAGAAGCTTTCTAAGAGAAACAACACCCATCAAATGATTCTGCTTATCCGTAACGTAAACATAATAAAGCTCCATATTATCTTCTTCCGCCTTAATTCTGATATAATTCAGTACGTCCTGAACACTCATGTCAGAGTTGACAGTAAGAACAACAGGGTTCATAATACCGCCTGCAGTATCTTCATTATAAGTAAGTAGTTCTCTAACTTCTTCTGAAAACTTATGAGGCAATTTGTCAAGATAAGTTTCACTTTCATCTTCTTCCATATCGCCCAAGACGTCAGCAGCAGCGTCATGAGGAAGTTTGGTCAGGATTTTTGAGGCCATTTCCTGATCAATATCGCCCAAAAGTTCAACCTGAATTTGCGGAGTCAAATACTCCATCAAATCCGCAGCTTTTTCAATATCAAGCAGCTTAAAACATTGCAGGCGTTCTTCGGGCTTAAGCTCCTGGAAAATATCTGCAAGATCCGCTTCATGATAACTGTTCAACTCTTCTTTCAACTGAACAAGAGTTTCGTCATCAATAATTTCTCTGATCCGTTCTACAATGTTTTGAGTATTCATGATAGGTAAATTATATTACAAACATAGAAAATTTTCTAATAATTTGGATCCCCCTATGTTTGTGATAAACTAAAAGTACAGGAGAGAAAAAGATGATAAAAGATTACTTTTTAAATAATATAGAAACAGCAATTGAGCAGGCCGTTAAAGAAAACAAACTTGGCGAAATGAAAGAGTACGTTAAAGGAACACTTTCAACAGAAAGACCAAAGAACAGTGATTTTGGAGATTTTGCCCTGAATGTTTCTCCGCTTGCAAGAGTGGCAAGGATGGCTCCGCCGCAAATTGCAAACACAATTCTCGGCTATGTTGAAAAAGATGACAATGAATACAGCGTAATAGGCGGATTTATTAATTTTAAAACAGGTAAAAAACTTTTAAAACAAGCAGTTGAAGAGATTTTCAGAGAAGGCAAAAATTACGGTAAACCTAAAAATGTCGAAAAGGAAAAAATCCTGTTTGAATATATCTCAGCAAACCCAACCGGCCCTTTTCACATCGGACACGGCAGGTGGGCCGCAATGGGATCAGCGCTTGCTAACCTTTTAAAATTTTACGGGTACGAAGTTTATCAGGAATTTTACATAAATGACGCTGGATCGCAGATTCAGAAGTTAGGTAATTCACTTGAAATAAGAATAAGCCAGGCACGAGGGGAGGATACAGCCTTCCCTGAAGCAGAAGCAGGAAGG
>CALUYR010000115.1 GCA_944325045.1 Candidatus Gastranaerophilales bacterium | reverse complement strand
TCTCCTGCCTGAGCACCGACGCGTTCCTGAATACGTTTAGCCTTATCTTCGGTTACAAAGTTAAGTACCGGAGATTTTGCAGTTCCATCTTCATTGTAGATAATATTTGCAAGCGCTTTAGCTCCGAAAGATACAGCGAGTTTAGTAATATCATCAATATCTTTTCGGGAATACTTAGCACCGCCCGGAATCCTTATACCACGAACAATACCGCCGTTAAGGAGTGTCTTTTTAACAATTTCAAACTCTGATTCAAGAATAATATCACCGATATCAAACAATTCAAGCCCAAAACGAGTATCCGGTTTATCAGAGCCGAATCTGTCCATAGCTTCCTGCCAAGGCATTTGTACAAACGGAGGTTTGACTTCAACACCGGCAGCCTTGAATGTTTCTACAATTAAACCTTCAACGCATTTAATAACATCCTGCTGTTCAACAAAAGACATTTCAAGGTCTATCTGTGTAAACTCAGGCTGTCTGTCAGCACGAAGATCTTCATCACGGAAGCATTTAGCGATCTGATAATATCTTTCAATCCCGCCAACCATCAATAACTGTTTAAATATTTGAGGAGATTGCGGGAGTGCATAGAATTTACCTTCATGAACTCTTGACGGAACAAGATAATCTCTGGCGCCTTCCGGGGTTGTTTTAATCAAAATAGGAGTTTCTACTTCCAAAAAATCTTCATTATTAAGATAATTTCTGGCAGCCTGAACAATGTTATGACGTAATTTAAGATTATTCAGCATAGCTTCACGTCTGATATCCAGGTAACGATACTTAAGTCTTATATCTTCAGAAACGCTTTCATCATCCAGAACGAACGGGAGCACTTTTGAAGTAGAAAGAATTTCCAAGCTTTGCGGATACATTTCGACCTGGCCGGTAGCATACTTTTCGTTGTAAGTTTCTTCCGGTCGGCGTGTAACTTTACCTTTTACAGTAATAACATATTCTGATCGGACTTTTTCCATAATTTTGTGGACTTCGGGATTAATCTGCGGATTTGCCACGATTTGGAAAAAACCGCTTCTGTCTCTTAATTCTGCAAACAATATTCCGCCGAGGTCACGAATAGTTGAGACCCAGCCGGAGAGGGTAACTTCTTCATCGACATTGCTAAGATTAAGCTCTCCGCAATTATGCGATTTCATTTTTGTTTTTATCATTTTTCTCTTCCTTTTTATGTAAATGTCTGAATATATTGTAACAAAAACATACAAAAGTAAACAGTTTTTTGTATTTTTATGAAATTTAGTAAATATTAATCAGCATCCATGATCCTGCCGCAAGCATAAAAAATATGTAGGCAGCAAAAAAACACTTAAACTTTTCAGGATCAATTTTGGAAGGGGAGTTATGAGAAAGCAGAATAAAAAACAACGGAAGAAGGGCGATAAAATATCTGCCCTGAACTCCGCCGATTTTATATACATCGACCGGGTTCCAGGTTATAAAAAGCGCCGTTAAAATCATGCCTGTATACAAGCAAATTAACAGAAAAGCTAGTACCCTCATTTTTATATTAATTTGAATTTTTTCAGGGATAAAGAACAACCCGCTTAGGAACACAACAGATGTCGTTAAATAAAACCATAACGGGAACCTTTTTACATCAAGCCAGCCCAAAATTCCAACGGCTCCTTTAAGCCAGAAAAACGAAGAAATAAAGACTGTTCGTATTAACTTTGCCAAAAATGAGAAAGGATACGCAAGCAAAAACTGTTTTGCAGCAGCGGGATTTCCATCAGGACCGATGGCTGTATAATTATGGATTACCCACAAAAAACCGACGACTACTGCGATCAAAATTGCAGATATTCCGTAAAAGCATTTTCTTTTATCACGGACAAAAAATATTAAAAATGCCGGATAGATTAAACAGCCCTTCAACAAAGCGGAAATAATAGTCATACAATAATAGATTACTGTTTCTACCGCCGGAATTTTTTCTTTCTGAGAAAAAACTAACCTGAAACAAAACGCAAAAAACAATAAACTAAAACTATTTACAAAACTATCAGCAGATAAACTCATTCCCTCAAACACGCTCATTGGCAAAAGCGCACAAAACAAAAACATCCACTTAAAGACCGGAGTAATTTTTATGGCAGAATAAATTAAACTGATCCATACAACCAGGTTAAAAATTCTTGCAAGGTAAAACATTAAGAGGGGATTTTGTAACAACGCCCCAAGCTTAATTCCGATAGCAGAAGCCGCATACATAACCGGACTATATCCGCTTTGGAAATGAAATTTTTCACCGACCGATTGAAACTCTTTTTCGAAAATCGCCGACCGGGCAAAATAATTATCATAAGCAGAAACTCCTGCGGGAATTTTATTATAAAAAACTCCGTTTGCAACTTCAATTGTCCGGTGCAAATGCCCGGCCTCATCAGGGACTTCCAATGGCGGAGTTAAAATCATAAAAAGAAATCCGAACACAACACCGAACACCAGAAAAATAATTTCAGGTTTATTAATCAAGTTTTGGAATACCCTCTTTAGCATAAGCTAAGTTTAACACAAACATAATTAAGCTTATTACAGATTAATCAACTCGCAGCGCGAGATAATCTTTCAATGCAGCTTTCCATTCCCTGCAAATTCGGTTGTTATCCATTACACTGTAATGAGGCCTTTTTGCAGGACGCGGAAATTCTTCTGTACTACAAGGCTTAAGATTCACATTCAACCCTGCAAGCTTAAAAATTTCACTTGCAAATCCAAACCAGCTTGTATATCCAGAACCGCAGACGTGATATGTTCCAAAATCTGCTTTATCAAGAAGTTTAACAATGCCGTTTGCAAGTTCACAAGTCCAAGTCGGGCAGCCAACCTGATCATCCACAACTTTCAACTCGGCAGGCACACCGTCAGCAGACTTAGAAGCAAGTGAAATCATTGTTTCTACAAAATTTTTACCATGATGCCCGTAAAGCCATGACGTTCTTGCAATATAGTGCTTAGGACAATACTTTCTGACAGCCTCTTCTCCCTGCCATTTAGTCAATCCGTAATTATTCAATGGAGCAGTCTTGTCAGACGGTTTGTAAGGCTTCGTTCCATTACCGTCAAATACGTAATCCGTGGATATATAAACCAGAGTTATATCTTTCTCGCCGCAGATTTTTGCAATATTTTCCGTACCATTTGCATTAATCAACTCAGCTGTTTTTAAGTCCTCTTCAGCTTTGTCAACGTTTGTATAAGCAGCGCAATGAATTATTATATCAGGATTTATCTCTTCTATCTTACTTCTTATTGAAGAAATATTTGTAATATCCATTGTCTCAACATCGGTTTCAACAACGGCAAAACCGTTATCTTCAAGAATAGGGCATAAATCCTGTCCAAGCATTCCGTTTGCACCTGTAACTAAAACCGTATGTTTTTGCATAATATTTTTTCTCCGTTAATATTTCTATTCTAATTTATCCTATCGCTCTTATAAATTTTACACAGTCTGAAGTTTTCTTTTATTTTCAATGTTTTCTATCCATTCCTGATGGTTTAAGTACCAGTCAATTGTAAGTTTGATACCCTCCTCAAAAGTTAGAGAAGGTTTCCAGCCAAGCTCAGAGGATATTTTGTCATTAGAAATTGCATAACGTCTGTCATGCCCGAGTCTGTCCTGAACATATTCAATAGAACTTTCATCCTTACCCATTGCATCAAGCAAAATCTCTGTAATTTCGAGATTAGTTTTTTCGTTATGCCCGCCGATATTGTAAACCTCACCGACTCTGCCCTTATGGAGAACAACATCAATAGCTTCACAGTGGTCATAAACATACAGCCAGTCGCGAACATTCAGCCCGTCGCCGTACACCGGAACTTTTTCCCCGCGTCTAAGCTTGGAGATAAAAAACGGAATGAGTTTTTCAGGATACTGGTAAGGCCCGTAGTTATTTGAGCAACGTGTATTTAAAACCGGCATTTTATAAGTTTCATAATATGCTCTCACAAGAAGATCAGCCCCGGCTTTAGAAGCCGAATAAGGAGAATTTGGCGCAAGAGGAGTTGTTTCATAAAAATAACCGTCTGCACCTAATGTTCCGTAAACCTCATCAGTAGAAACCTGCAAATATCTGTCAACACCTAATTCTTTAGAGGCCTGAAGCAGGTTCAGTGTTCCCTGAACATTTGTTTCAACAAAGATTTCCGGCCCGGTAATCGAACGGTCAACATGTGATTCTGCAGCAAAATTCACAACACAGTCGCATTCCGCAATAATCTCTCTGACAAGTTTTTTATCACATATATTGCCGTGGACAAACCTATAATTAGGATTGTCTTTTACATCATTGAGGTTTTCTATATTTCCGGCGTAAGTCAATGCATCAAGGTTCACAACTTTATAATCTTTATGTTTGTTCAGAACATGTCTTACATAACAGCTTCCTATAAAACCTGCACCGCCTGTTACCAAAATTGTTGTCATTATAATAAAACCCTTTCCTTTATTTATTAACCACTGCAGCAAAAACTTCTTTTAATGAAGGCTGATTCCTGTCTTTCTCAGACAAAACCGGTTCAAAATCAATTTCCCAGTCAATATTTATATCCTTATCAGACCATAAAATTCCGCGGTCAGCTTCCGGGCAATATTCACCAGAGGCTTTATAAAGCAATTCTGCCTCATCTGAAAGAACAACAAAACCATGAGCAAAACCTTCGGGAATAAACAGCATATATTTATTTTCCTCGGAAAGTTCCACTTTCACATATTTCCCGAAAGTTTCAGAATCAGGACGGATATCTACTGCAACATCGTAAATCCTTCCTCTGCCGCATCTGACAAGTTTAGCCTGCCCGTGAGGCGCTTCCTGATAATGTAATCCCCGCAACACATGTGCAGATGATTTTGAATGATTATCCTGATTAAATTCTACATCAATTCCATTTGCTGCAAATTCTGACTTTTTATAACTTTCCATAAAAAATCCCCGGTTATCACGAAATACTTTCGGCTTAACCAGAATGACATCTTTTATACTTTGTCTTTCAAATTCAAACGGCATGATAACTCCTTTTCTTCTAAAATTTTAACATGAATTTACTGCTATTGTCAGGCAAGTTGAAATAATATTAAATCTTCTTAATTATTTTCTTTAATAATTTTGGCAAGCTCCGGATTAACTGACTCTACAAACTTAAGGACTTCTGCCGGGTTTTCTTTTAAATTGTCAACATACTTGCCGTTAAATGTTTTAACTTTAACAAGCGGAACTTGAAAATCTTTTATCAGTGTCAGAGGATAAAATGTTTTATTAAAATCTGCCGGAATATTTTCTATATTTTCCGGAACGAACGAACTTGAAGAAAAACTGTTTTTTTCAAGATATTCTGTAAGTACCGTCTCGTATTTTTTTATAACTTTATCAATTCCCGGCTGTTTTTTTATTTTATGCATAAATTCAGCAAAACATTTACTTTTAAAAACATTCGGTCTGAAAACGTAAAAATATGACTGAATATGTTTTTTTAATTTTTTATTCAAGGTCATGCCCCAAAAATCGCAAGAGCGTTCTGCCATAACACCGAAACACTCTTCAAAAGGATAAACCGGCCCATAGCAGCTGTCATTGCAAAATACAAGTTCCTCTGCACTTTCAAGCAAACCGGCCTTAAGCGCATATTCAAAACCTCGTTTATAAGAGCCAAAATCATATTCTCTGTGATATTTAAACTCGCAATGGCAGACTAAATCGCTTATTTTTGAAAGTTCTTCTTCAAAAACCGGACTATCTGCAACCAAAATAATTTTATCGGCTATTTTCTTTAACCCTCTAAGATAATATATCTGTCGATTTGAAATTCTGCCGTCAGCGCAAAAAACAGCAAATACAACAATACGGCTTTCCCCTCCGGTAGATTGTCCTGAAATAAAATCTCTTGAAATCTCGACTGTACCGGATGGAAATTTTTTATTTCTAAAAAAGCGAAAAGTTTTTGTTTTAGAAAAAACTTTTACTTCAAGAACAAATTCACCTGCCTCTGATTTAAACCTTATCATAATCGGCTCCGTTTAATTTTTCATTGACTATATCCGTAAAATTCCTCTCAAACTCTTGAATAGTACTTGTTTTGAGATAATTTTCACGTGCGATCTGTCCCATTTGTCCGAGCACTTGCGGATTATCAATGACTTTTATGAGTATATTTTTCAAAGATTCAACATCACCGGCCGGGATAACAAAACCGCTTTTATTATTTTCTATAAGGTAACCTGATCCGACATTTTGGCTTATGACAGCCGGGCAACCAAACATTGCCGCCTCAGTTACGACAAGCGGGGCAGGAT
>CALUYR010000114.1 GCA_944325045.1 Candidatus Gastranaerophilales bacterium | reverse complement strand
GGATTCTTTTACGAGTGTATAAGCTCCGCTCCTAAGGCCTTGCTCAAGGGCAAGAGAAGATATAGAAAATCCGGGATCTTCAACAAGTTTTGTTTCATATACGTCTACTTCAGTATATAAAGGTTTTTGTTGATACCCGATAGGTTCTGCATTAGTGTCAGGTACAAGCTCAACACCGTCCTGGGTTAAACCGGAGGCCTGCAAAGCTGTAAGATTTAAAACCGGCAGATCGTTCGCTTTCGCACTATACTGAGCCTGGTCATCATAACCTGCTGCTCCCGGATTTAACCAGGTGTAAACAGTACTCCCGTCAGGAAGCGTTTCCTGCGCATTTGCGATAGACTCAGGCTGGGTTCTTGATCCATTTGAAAATGTAGGATTTTCAGTGCTTTCCCAGTACAAAACATCATTATTATTTCTTGTATCAAGTGCAATTAAGTTTTCAACATTAGATTCAATAACCGGGCCCCAGTTAGCAAGATCTGAACCGTTTATAGGTGATCCGCCGGCTGTAGTTATACTGCCAAGCGAAATACAGTTTGAAATGATTGTTTCATAAGTATCATCACCGATAAATCCGTTTATTGAATTTGAATAATCTTCACCCACACCAAGTGAAATGTTTACATCAGAGTAACAGTTTTCAATAACATTATCAGGATCACCGTAAGCCGGATTAATATTTGCACCGACAAAACCTCCTATGTATCCGAAACTTTCATCGGCATTAGGAACCTTAATTGAACCCTGAACCGAGGTATTTCTTATAGAACCGTTATTATAACCGACAATACCGCCGACACCGCATCTTTCAGAGTCATATCCTGATGAATATTCTTTATTCTCCAAATTACAAGTTAAATCGAGATTTGTTACATTACAATTTTCAATTAAACCGCCATCTCCAAGATAACCTGCAACAGCTCCTATAGCATCTGTTTCCGCTGAAATCACTGCACCTGCAATATTAACATTCTTAACTGTTCCGTAAACATCACGGAACAAGCCTTGTGTACCGTTTAATCCTGTGATCGTTACTCCGTTACCGTCAAATACACCCTGGAAGAATGGTATACCTGTACTTGTATATTGAGACATATCAACGTAATCAATATCAAATGCGTAATTTTGTTGAAGCGCATTGTCAAGAGTTCCTGCAACAGCTTCATTTTGAAGTAATTCGTATATAGCTTCAAACCCTTGCTGCGATTTAATTACTATTGCATTTAATTCTTTTTCTTCTCCGTTAATCGTCGTAGTATAAGACTGCACGGCTAAATCATCTTCAGTAAGCCCTAAAGAATCAACGATTGCCTGCATTTTGCTTACATCGCCGGAAGCGGTAGCTGAAGGCTCCTCAAAGCCTGATTTTTCAACTTCTTTTGTCGGATAAATCGGTTTTGTATAATCCGGTTCCCATCCTATTTGTACAGTTTCCTTTTCCCCGGTTGCAACTTTTTGCATACTGTAACCTAAAATCGAGCTGCCATCAGATACCATAAGACCTTGTGATTTTAGATTTGCCAGAGTTATATATTCACTCTGCGTATATGAACCGTCGCTTGTAAAAATATTGGTATTTAAAAACAGTCTGCTTGAATTAAGCGCTTTTATGTACTTTTCCTGAATAGCTTCAGTGTCCATTGCAAGGCGGGTTTTCGCATCAGATACACTCTGGCCTTTCAGTGACAAGTTATTTAATTGTGCCGTAAGGTATAATAACCTTGCCTGTGAAGCAGACATTCCCATAATACATATTCCTTCTGTTTTTCCTTATCATCTCTATCGGCATAAACTTCGGAATACTTTAACTATTTTAGGATTATTTTTAAGTTTTGTTACAATTGTATATTTATAAGTTTTAATTTGTCGTCACGTGAAAGACGTTTTATCCGATACTCTTCTTTCTGCGCCGCAGATTTTGTTGAGAATTCTTTTGTGTAAACAATTTTTAAAGGTTTATTTGCTCTTGTATACTTAGCGCCGTGACCTGAGCAGTGAGCTGCAAAACGTTTTTCCACGTCATCCGTGTAGCCGCAATATAATGTATTATTCTCTGTTAACAGAATATAGACATAATATTTTTTATCCATAACTAAATTATAAAATAAAAAGACGAATTTAGTATTAATCCGTCTTTTTACATCTTTTATTTCGCTTATTTTGGGAAAGGAGAATAATTACTATTAATTAACCTACAGAAGTAAACCCGCCGCCGACAGAACAAGAACCGCCGCCGCAGCTTGCAGACGCAACCGATGCACAAGCGGAAGTTCCTCCGGAGAAAGAAGCCCCGTTAAAGTTTGATATAACAGACATAGCGTTTGCAAACCCTTGCATAAATGATGAATTATCTGCAAGATTTTGACTTCCTTCTGCTGAATAACTGCTAAAATCTATATTTAAGGAAAACGGATTTGTAGGTACAAACATATCATAGTTGTAAACCGGAACGCTGAATAACGGAGTATTATTCATCGCTAAAGAACCTGTAGTTTCAATTTCGTTCTGTTCTTTTGCTGCTGCTGTCTGTGCTAAAACCCCTGATTTTTGTGTAAATATAGCGTTCATCTCAGTCTCCTTAATATCATCTTATTACATTTATATAAAAAAATTTTTTCAGTGCCGATTTCAGCATGCTTTATTTTTGTAACATTATTTAACAATCTCCAAAATACATTTAAAAGCATGGTTTTTAGGACGAAAAAAGAAAAATTTTATTAAATTTTTTCAAAATCAACCGGGAATCTCAATCTATAGATCTATAAACCCAAGCCTGTCGGTTGATGACTTGGAGAGAATAAAGATTTATGCTTAGTATGTGAAAAAGATTGGGGAAAAGAAACAAATGAGAAAATTAGTTTTAACAATTATCACAATATTACTAACAAGCTTTGTACCCGGCTTTGCAGCAGAAAACTTTTTAAACACTGTTGTACTAGAAGGTGCGGACAGCGGAACTTATAATATAATTCTCAGATCAGATGCTGTTGCTTCGGTCAAAAGGATTGTAGAAAGCAGCAATAAAATCGTTCTTGAAATTAAAGGACTATCAGCCTCGGAAAATCTTTCGACAGTTTATAAAAATACCGCATCCGCAAACGGAATAATCGTTGAAAATACCGGTAACAGCGGAGTAAAAATTCAGGTTCAGGGCAAAAATATTGATAAAGCGAATATAATATTTGACAGCCCGGCTTCGGCTCCTGTCGTTGTTCCTGATAAAGTATCAAAGCACACAGTATTCTGGAGTATATTTGCAGGTTTAGCACTTTGCATAATTTTATCTAAATCAAGAAACATGAAAGTTGACTCAAAAGATAAAATTAAAGAGGCTGTCCAAAGAAATATCAGAGAAAGAGAAATTGCAATGTTCAAAAATTACAGACGCGAACTTCTAACAATTCCGAGCATTGATCACAAGGTCACTAACCCTAGAATGAAGCGTGCAATAAGAAGAGCTGATACAATAAGACATTTGCAAAGAATCTCCAGAGGATAAGTATTGAAAATAACATATAACCTTAATAATCCTTAATCATCCGCTCAAAATTTGAAAGAGCGGATTTTTTTAACCATAGAAAATACCCCGCAAACTTTGCAGGGTATTTCAACATTATATAAACTTCTAATAAAATTAGTTAGCGTTATCTTCAAAAAATTTGTCAATAATCTCTCGTATCTGCTTTGAAGAGGTTCCGTCACCGTAAGGATTTTGAGATTTTAAACGCGTATTTTCGCGAGTATCGGAGAGGATTTTTTCGCTTAACGAAACAATCTTGTCATAATCAGCCCCGACTAAAACCGACACACCTGCATCAATACCTTCCTTACGTTCTGTTTCGTAACGCATAACAAGCGTCGGACAGCCAAAAGAAGGAGCTTCTTCCTGAATTCCCCCGGAATCTGTCAGGATTAATTTTGCATTTTTCATCAGATAAACCAACAGTGGATAATCAAGCGGAGTTAATAATTTAACATTTTGATATCCGCCAAGCCGGTCGTGAATTTTATTTTTAACATTCGGATTCGGATGAACAGGTATAACAAATGTATGGTCAGTATATTTTTCTGCCAAAAATTTTATTGCATTAATAATTCTGTCAATTCTTTCACCGTGGTTTTCGCGTCTATGCGCTGTTATCAGGACAAGTTTATCATTTACCGTAATATTTTGAGATTTAAAGAATGATTCAGCCTCCTGCATTGTTTCTTCAGATAGACAAAATAACGCATCAATTACGGTATTACCAACGACATGAATATTTTTATCATCAATATTTTCCTTTAAGAGCGCAAGTCTGTTTTTATCAGTAGGAGCAAAATGCAACGCTGCAACTCTTGAGGTCATCTGGCGCATAACTTCTTCCGGAAACGGTTCATAAATATCGTACGAGCGCAATCCGGCTTCTACATGAAAAACCGGGATTTTGTTATAAAAACTTGCCAATGCCCCGCAAAGGACTGTCATTGTATCACCTTGCACAACTGTTGCGTCTATACGTGTTTGCTTAAAAACTCCGTCAAGAGCAGTTAATATTCTTGACTGAACCTCTAAAAGCGACTGGTTCGGCTTCATACAGTCAAGATTTATATCCGCTTTCAGGTTAAAATACGCAAGAGTTTGGTTTGACAATTCTTTTTGCTGTTCAGTATTGCACACTATAACATTATATCGCTCAGGATAACGTTTCAGTTCCAAAATAACAGGTGCAAGTTTTATTACTTCCGGTCTTGTCCCAAATACAAATAAAATATTTTTCATATTTATGATGTTATAATAAAAAAAATATATTTACAACAACAAATAATTCTTCCAAAAATAAAACTTATCACCCGGTTAACCAATGACAAAAAAAGTTTTTGCAATGATAATATTTACGGAAAAGGAGTAAAAAATGCTAGAACTATTTTATTCAGATACATGTCCTTATTGCAGAAAAGTAATCGATTTCTTTGAGGAAAACAATATTGATTTTATTCCCAAGGAAATACACGAAAGCGAGAATTATGATGATTTGATGACTATCGGAAAAATTGCCCAGGTACCTTTTTTATTAGACAAAGAAAACAATGTCAGCATGTATGAATCCGATGATATTATAGAATACGTTAAAAATCTAAACGGGTAAGGTGAATTATGCTATATAATTTTTTTTCAGATAACTTTGAATATGATGAATGCACAGCCCGCGGTGCTTGTTCCGTACCGCCGAGCATCTCAGCTTTACAGGAAATATTGCTCACGACTTTGAGGCAAAGCGCATTTTATATACTAAAACTTAAAGAGATGAAAATCGCCTCTTGGGAAGCAGAAGAAAATATAATAAACACTTTTGCGAATGTAATATCAACAACGGATTACAGTGACGCTCAGCTTTTAAGTCTTGTTTCAAACGCTTACTACAATCTGCTTAAAATTCGGAAAAGATACCTTGATATATGTGAAGAACAAAGTATAGAATGTACAGATTTGAAATCGATTCTTAGCCTTACACCGGAAATGAATCTTTCACAAATTATTGCACTTGGAGAAAAATCATTCCTTAATAAATATCAAAATTCTTCAAGAGAAGAAAAAAATCTAGCAGATGTGCTCCTGCTTGTTATTAAGAGTGTCTGCTCAAATATTTCAAAACTTATAAGTTTCAACATTCGTCCGGCAGAAGCTGTTAATGAAGTATTAAACGGACTTAACCTGCTTAATTCCGAAAAGATTACACCGGCAAAATGCAAAAAACAAATTAAACTATTAGCGCGCACAGACCGGAAAATTACAGAAGAGCTATACAACATTCAGATAAAGCAATACGGGGGCATACAAAAAACCGAAGTTTCGAGAAGTACAGAAAAGTCAAAGGCCATTCTCGTTTCGGGTTCAAACCTCCAGGACTTAATGAACCTTTTGGAATTTTCAAAGAACGAAGAAATAGACATTTACACTCACGGTGAAATGTTAATAGCGCACGCATTTGAAAAATTTAAAGAATACACAAATCTTAAAGGTCAGTTCGGCAATTGCACAGAAAACTGTGTTCTTGATTTTGCAACATTTCCGGGTGCAATTCTTCTTTCTAAAAATTCAAATATAAACACAGAATATCTCTACCGCGGACGACTTTTTACCACCTCTAAAATTCTTCCGCACGGCGTAATTGCCGTAAAAGATAACGACTTTGAGGAGCTTGTTGAGTCTGCTAAAAATGCAAAAGGGTTTGCAAAAGGACAGACTCGTCAAAGTGAAATTATTGGCTACGATACAGCATATCTTGAAGAAAAAATTGATGAAATTACAAATAAATTTCAAAAAGGAGAAATCAAAAAAATTATTGTGCTAGGGCTTGCCGGGAACATGAGGACGCAGCTTGATTA
>CALUYR010000113.1 GCA_944325045.1 Candidatus Gastranaerophilales bacterium | reverse complement strand
GCAAAATACAAAGAAACGATAAAAGATGAGTTATCCGAAGTCGAAAAACATTTCCTTGAATCAGTTAAACAAACGCAAAAACAACTGGAAAAGAAAACAAAAAAGGAAAAGAGATGACAATTAAATTTTCATAATTTTTCTTTAATTTTAAGATAAACTGATTTCCAAAATAAATAATATATTTTTGCTATAATTAATAACATGGAAAATACCTTGCTTAAATATTTTGATGACTATATAGAAAATCCCGACTATAGAAAAATAAAACAACAAGGGTTCGGTAAAAGTATAAAATCTTGGGTTTCAAATGGTGAAAGATATATTAATGTGAATAAGGAAATTTTTAAGATAACTAATTGTAAAACTTTCCATGATTTTTTATTTTATTTTTTTGAATATAAATTTGATAAAAATTGGTTAAAGGATCCTAAGAATATTAATCATCCATTAAGTATTTGGTATCATATAAAAAATGAATTTATTTTAGGGCAACAAATAAATCAACAAGGATTTTATAAGACTCCTTGTATAGGAGCTGTGATAGCATTGTTGAGGTTATCTTATAATTTATATTTATTAGCTCATAATGTCGAATTACAATCTCGATTGATAAACAGATTAAAACGAATTGACCAGTTTCAAGGAGCATATTATGAAACATTCGTTGTTTCATATTTAATCTATAGTGGTTTTTATGTCGCTATAGAAAATGAAAAAGATGGCAGCATTAAACATCATGATTATATTGCAACGGCAAAGGAAACGGGAATAAAATACGCAATTGAAGTCAAAATGTGCAGTAGAAAAAATGTTTTAGGAGCTTTACAAGGAAATGAAACTTTTAAAACAGTAGGAGATAATTTATATAAAGCATTATCAAAACCCACTGATAAAAAAAGAATTATTTTTATTGAAATGAATACTGATAATAATAATTGGTATAATGAAGTTTCAAAAATTTTAAATCAAAAAGAACAATCTCTTACGATTAAAAGGAAACCTGCTCCGAAGGCATATCTATTTTTAACAAATATAAATTATCATTATCATCTTAATGATATTGATTACGAAGTTAAAAATATTTTTACTGGATTTAAAATTGATGATTTTCATAAAAATTTCCAAAATTATAAGGATATATTAAATTTTGAGTTAAAACATATTGATTGCATAGAATTGTTTGCGAATATCCAAAACTTTGAAATACCTTCTACATTTAATGGAGAAAATCCGAATATTGAATTTGCTTCAAATAAAGTTAATGGGGTTATCAATGAATTCATTAAACATAAAAAAAACATAGGACAAAAATTCACATTTGAAATGTATAATTTTTATTATCAATGTTATAAAAATTTGAAAAAAGAAAAACTTTTAGAATTTATAGATCCTAAAAATTGGCATCCAGAAATTAATGCTTTTTCTCAAGAACGGTTAGCAAAATTATACTGTAGATTATCGTCTTTTTATAGGAGATTTTGATATTAAAAAACCCCAAAATTGAAAGAGGAATACCGGTTAATACAACAGAAAAATTTACATATACACCATATTCTGTCGGTACTGAAATAAAATAATTATATATATATATATAAAACTTCTGTTTATGATATTGATTTGAAAATAATATCTATCCAAGAATTAATATAGAAATTTTACAATCTATTTTTAACTATTCAGCTTGTATGCTGAAGCAGCTTGATGTGTAAGAAGGAGACCGTTTATTGGCTGAAAATTCTACGTTATCTTCATTAATATTTTCACGCAAGTTTTTTAGCCTTATAGCAGATTAATGTTATTCATAGTTGCGCAATGTAGATGCAATCATTTCTAAAATATGATCACGTAAAGATTTAGGCGAGATAACTACACAATTATAATCATATTTAAATAATCTCTTTGCCAATACATCAAAATCTTCACCGGAATTTACAATTGTCAGCCAGCCGTTTTCATCCAAACCTTTTGAGTATTCCCAATCCCGAAGTTTATAACGCTTTATAAGATCTCCCTTTAATTTGAAAATAACCGTAGTACAAACCTGTTGAGCAACAACTTTGGTTCCTAATTGTTTAAGACTTTTTACGCAATCAATCGGGATATCAAAAATCTGGTGCGTTAAGTTATTGAAAACGCTGATACAAACATAGTTTTCCATATATTTAACTTCTCTGGGCACACAAATTAAGGTAACATCATTTCCATTCTGGTTGTATATCACTTCAAGGTTATTGCCTTCCTGGCAATAGCGTTCAAAATTTTCAATTTGTTTCTCAAACTTCGTAAAATAAAAAGAAAGATCATAATTTCGCGAGCTGGTAACTGCAACATCCAGCTTCTTTGTTGAACTGTCATATCTGTTTTGAAGATCTTTTAATAATCTTTCAATGTTCGTTTTATTTTTACCTTTCGGCAGAATAGTTAATGCAGACTTAATCAGTGCAACAGCATAAAGATCCTCCTCCGTAAAATGAAAATTAAACGGCATATTCAATAAATAGTACTTGTTCTTAACTTTTTTTACTTCAACTCCGAAGATTTTAAGAGTGTTAAGATATTTATTCAAAGTAACATTGGAGTTAGGAGAAACTTTTCCGTTTTCATCAGCAAAAAGTTTTATGACGTCCGCGAAATCCGCTACCCCGTCAGAGAGGAGAAGCAAAAGTGCAAAAATTTTCAGGCACGAGTCATTATATTTTTCACTAATACGCTTACTCATCCAAATACCCCTCACGCATTTTTTGCAATGTATTTATAATCTCTTCCCTAAAACTTTCAGGATACAACACACGGCACATAGATCCGTATTCCAAGATTTTGCGTTTCATCATAAACATATTAGAAGTTTCGACCTCGACAATAATAGAATTTTCATTTATGTCAACTATTTTTTCATCTTCTGAAAGCTTAGTATTGGGATTCAAAGAAGTAAGCTCGTAACCTACAGTAATTTTTTTAATATCAAGATCCCCCGGATTTTTAGGCTGGACATCCAATACTTTAACAATCCGCTGAACAAGATAATATGACTCCTGATTGTAATCAAGGCTTGTGCCGTAAATATAAACTTTGTTTTGCGTAACAGCAACCTTATCCGCTATAATATGAACTTCTTTAATACCTGACCTTGGCGAATTGTATAAAAGTGTGAGGCGCATTTGTTCTTTTGAGTATTTGATCAAATCTTCCAGCATCTGCAAATCAATATTCTTTAGAACAGATACTTTCTTAATGGTCTCCATAAGTTTTTCATTTTTTATTTTTTCAGCCAAATTCCTTAAGAATTTTTCAAATGCCAGCAAGCCGGAGATATCAATGGTTTTCAGAATAATTCTGTATATTTTGACAATACTTTTGAGCTGCTGGTCAGAAATTTTCAATTCAAACGGATGAGAAACAAGTTTATATTTACCACCCTCATCTTTTTTGGTTCGGATAATTTCACAGCCGGAACGTTTTAAAGAAGTGAGATAAACTCTCAGAGTATCAATCGAGATTTCTTCTTTTATATATTCATGATTTTTAAAAAATTCACAAATTTCAGCATACGACTTTGGAGCCTCGAGCAGCAACGAAAAAAGCATTAACGATTTAAACCCCGTAAATGACATCAAATTATATGTTACAGTATTAGATTTGATAAACTCTTTCATATCCCTAAGAAAAATTCTACAACAAAATATAATAAAAATCTACAACTTGTAAAATATTGTATGTAAAGGCGATTCGGGCAGGGAAATAATGGCAGTTTTCATGCCCGAAAAATTTTACGAACTCAAACTTTTGTCAAGTGAAAAATGTTTAAAATTTTACTTAATTTAATTAAGTTTTCTTCATTAAGATTTAATAACTTGAATTTTTTTTTAGAGTACCAGGGGGCATGGTCAATTGTAAAAAATAATTAATTTTTTTTTACTTGTCAACTATTTAACTTAGTTTTACATTAGTAGATGTCAAAGGGAAAACAAATTCAATTCCCCGACAGATTAAATATCGGTTACCGGACCGAGGGAAAAACAGGATAGTACATAAGGACAGTTACGTAAAAAAAGAGGTGATGGCTTAAATTTAAAATTAAAGATTATTAAGGTTAAATTGAAATTTAAAAATCATAAGATTAATTACAAAAAAAATATTACAAAAAAAATTTATTTAAGGAGATTGAGGTGCATAGTAAAAGGGGTAAAAAAGATTAGGGATATTTATTCTCTTTATTACAAAGAGGTTTAACAAGATCAATTTAGTAATTAATCTTCAGGAGATTTGGGGTTTAAAATAGTTGTATATGGATGGAGAATTAAAAACAAAAAGAATAATAGGCTTAATGTCCGGGACATCTTGCGATTCGATAGATGCGGGTTTGTGTGAAGTAACACCGGATCTTAAGTGTAGACTTATTCAAGGAATTAATTACAGTTACCCGGAACATGTAAGGGAAAAAATTTTCCGGATATTTAGCGGACACGCTTCCCTGAAAGATGTATGCCAGTTGAATTTTGCAATAGGGAAATGTTTTGCGGATGCTTGTAATGTTTTGATTTCGGAATTTGGCAAACCTGATTTTATAGCAAGCCATGGACAGACGATCTATCATGCGCCTGAAAACGAAACTATAGACGGGATTTCACTAAAAAGCACCCTTCAAATAGGTGAAAGTTCTGTCATATCCAAAGAAACAGGCTGTCTTACCATTTCAAACTTCCGGGAAGCAGATATTGCCGCAGGAGGTGAAGGCGCACCTCTGGTTTGTTTTGCCGATGAAAAATGGTACAAACCGCTTGGCAAAAACCTTGCAATCCAAAATATCGGCGGGATATCAAATGTTACAATGGTATCACACTCTCATCCGACTTTTGGCTTCGACACCGGGCTTGGAAACATCATGATTGATTACTGCACAAATAAATTCTTCGGAAAGAAGTATGATAAAGACGGTGAAATTGCAAGAGAAGGAAATATTTGCGAAAGCTGGCTGGACTGCCTTTTACAGGATGAATACTATTTCAAAAATCCGCCTAAAACAACAGGCAGAGAGTATTTTAACCAAAGATATATCGAAAACGCCCTTAAATTTGCCCCGCCGGAACCAAAAGATATAATAACAACAGTTACAGCACTGACAGCTAAAACCATTGTTCAGGCTTATGAACGCTTCATACTGCCTGAGATGGATATAGAAGAAGTCATTATCGGCGGAGGCGGAGCGTATAACCCGGCTTTAATGCAGTTTTTAAGAACTTATCTCCCAGATGGGATTAAATTAAGAACCAATGAGGATTACGGAATTTCAAATAACTTTAAAGAAGTTATGGCCTTTGCGCTTTTAGGCTACTGCTGTTATTACGGCATCCCAAACAACCTGCCCGAATGTACAGGGGCAAAAAAAAGAGTCATTCTTGGAAAAACGGCTAATTGCTTTTAAAATTTTAGTACATATAATATTAATTATTGTAAATTTAATTGCAAATTATGACAAAAATTGATTTTTACCAATTTAATAAGAATAGTAAAGTACCCCCACAAAAAGGAAAAAACAAAAGGAGAAAAAATGACAAACAGAATTAACAGTATTTCTTTTAGAGGAAACATGGCCAACGCCTATATTCAAAAGAAAATTGCACAACAAGCAAGAACAGCTGCAGAAACAACCAAAGAAGCAGCTCGTGCTATTATTAATAAGAATAAAAATGCAGCTAAAAAGCACGAATACATTCCGGCAGATGCATATTTCGGCCCGGTTAGCTTATCTGAAAGAAAAATCGGTCAGGAAGCAAGTATTAACTCAGCTGCAATGACAAGAAAATCTATAAGCAGCCCGGTAAAAAAAACATCAGAAAAAGTTGAACCTGATTTCAATTATTTCGGATAATTTTATAACAAAGTTTTAATAGCATAAGGAATGTACCTGATCTGATCAACGGCAAGAACACCGTATTGGGTCAGGTCATTTTTTGCCAGATCACCGCAAAGTCCGTGCAAGTATACCCCGAGTTTTGCAGCGTAGAAAAGATCGCATTTTTGAGCGAGCAGTCCGGCAATTATCCCTGACAAAACATCTCCGCTGCCGGCTTTGGCCAACGCACTGTTTCCGGTATGGTTTACATAAATATCCAATTCTTTTGAACAGACAACGGTATTATGAGATTTCAATACTGTAACACATCCGTATTTTTTTGAAATCTCTTTTGCGTAAAACTCCATATCAGATAGAATTTCTTTAACATCAACGCCCAAAAGTCTTGACGCTTCCTTGGGATGGGGTGTTAAAATTAAATTTTTTAAAGTCAATCCTGCACCAGCTGCTGAAGCTAAAATATTTAACCCGTCAGCGTCAATCAATACCGGAATGTCACCTGCATTATCAGCCGCTTTGTTAAAAATTTCCACAGCCCCGGCAGAAGTGGAAAGTCCGCAGCCTA
>CALUYR010000112.1 GCA_944325045.1 Candidatus Gastranaerophilales bacterium | reverse complement strand
CAATATACCCTCTGCGTCCCGCGAAGCGAAGCGTAAAGTAAGTGGGGACTACGTCCCCCAAAAAGAAAGCGCTACTGGGTGGTTGAGCAAGCAATTATGTCATCCTGAACTCGTTTCAGGATCTAGCCCGCGAAAGATTATACCGTCGCCAGAAAATATAAACGATATACCCTCTGCGTCCCGCACAGCGCAGCGTCATGTAAAAGGTGGCTGTGTCCCCCGCAAGGCCGCATTTACCTTGGCCGAGGTTCTCATCACGTTAGGCGTAATCGGAGTGGTTGCGGCACTTACGCTGCCTACTCTGCTTGCAAAGTATCAAGATAAGGTTTTGGAGACCCAACGTAAAAAAGCTGAGACAATACTTGCAAACGGATACAAAAAAATGCTTGCGGATAATGAAGTTTTTAAAATAACAGAATTGCCTCTTTACACATCTTGCTTGGAGACTATGGATTTGGACTGTATCAAAAAGGAGCATAAAAGCGTTTTTGTAATAATAAAAGACGGGGTCTCAGGAATTGATTCATGGATAAATCTGCCAGAAAAATATAAAGACATAGATGATACTGATCTTATAAGTCCTTGGCAAAGTGGAGGAGTGTATACATTTGTAACCCCTGATGGATTTGTTTACGGCATGGACTTGGAAGAGTTGTCGAATACAGATTCTAATAATTTTAGAATATACGCCGATGTAAACGGTAATAAAAATCCGAATACCGCAGGAAAAGATCTGGTAGGCTTTAATATATCTGAAGACGGGAGAGTTTATGAAGTGTCAGATTTAGCCTGTACTCCAAGTAACCCGAGTGGATGTAAAACAGAAGAGGGCTGTTTATCTGTTCGGCGCTGCTGGACAATCGGCAATAATACTTATTGTTCACATAGCTGGAGTAATGGCAGATGCGCGGCAAATCCGTTCTAAAACTTTCAGGCTTAGCCGGGATAATATTTTATTTGCGATGAGTGGCTGTTGCTGCCCCCTGCGGTCTAAGGTTTAAAATAGAGATTAGTTCTATACTATAAAGCCATTTCCTAGTCTGTTGTAATTGAAAAATAAAAAAAAATAGGTTATAATAATTAATAAGGGCTAGCGGATTGCCGTCCTCTCATTAAAAGCCCGATAACTTTAGAATAACTTAAGCGCTAAAATTATCATAAGGATAAAAATTAGCGCTTTTTCTGTTACACTAAAATTCATAAGACATCATCTCCTTTCATCTGCTCCCGATTTTCAGTCTGAGAGGAAAGGCCGGATATGCCTTTGGCTTACCATTACTATCTATTTTAACAAAACATTTATTTCCTAAATCATATAAATGGCGGAATTATTATTAATAAAAATAAAGTTGCAGCATAGTAAACGAAATTTTCTTAATAATTTTTAATACCTGTTTGCACGCATGTTATTTTCGCCGTATAATTTTCCCCGTTAGTGATTTGGAAAGGAACAGTTATGAAAATTGCCATATATCCCGGAAGCTTTGATCCGATTACTAAAGGTCATTTGGATATTCTAAAAACCGGAGCGGAAGTTTTTGATAAGGTAATTATTGCAGTTGCCCATAATTCGTCAAAGCAAGGTTTTTTGCCGCCTGATGTGCGCGTAAAACTTATACAAGAAAGTGTTTCGCATCTTGACAATGTCGAAGTTGATAGTTTTGAAGGCTTGACAATCGAATACGCCAAAAAAAGAGGCGCAAAAGTCTTGATCCGCGGGTTAAGAGCAGTATCGGATTTCGAGTATGAATTGCAGCTTTCGCAAGCCAACAGCGCGTTATCAGAAGATATTAAGACCGTGTTTCTTACAACAAAACCGAAATATAACTTCATTTCATCAAGTACAATTAAAGAAATATACCTTAATAACGGTGATATTTCTAAATTTGTTCCGGAACCAGTTTACGATTATCTGTTGAAACGTAAAGTATGTTAAGGACATAGCATAATATTTTGGCAAATAATTTGACAATTATTTTGCGGTTATGTAGAATTATATTATGTAGAAAGGGAATATGTGTGACGGACATGCAACAAAACGGAGTATTTGACTTATTAAAGTTACTGGAACTGGCAATAGAAGAAAGTTTTACAATAATCCCTAATAAATTTGTTGTTGTAAAACCTGATGAGATTTTAACATTAATTGATAGAATATATGCGTCTTTACCTGTAGAAGTTCAGGAGGCACGAGCTTTTTTGCGCCGCAGAGAAGAATTACAGATAGAAGCCCAGCAAAAAGCTGAAAAAATAATTGCAGACGCCCAAATGGAAGCTGACAGAAAGCTTAGCGAGGCAGACTTTATAAAAGCAGTAGAACGTGAAGGCATAAGAATAAGAAATCAGGTTCAGGAAGAATGCGAAGAATTGAAAAGAAAAGCGTTGGAAGAAGCTGATACTATCCGTTCACAAGCAGCAGACGATGCGGTTAAAACAAAAGAAGGCGCAGAATTATATGCTGAGCAGGTTTTGACAAATTTGGAAACAGACCTGAACAAGCTCCAGCAAATCGTTAAAAACGGACAGATATATATGGAACAACTACGTTCCGGCTCAGGTTCAGGATCTTCCTACTATGCAAAACCGGCTCCGATTAAAACTCCTGACTATGTCATAAAATAGAAATGTCCGAAAAATTATAAAAAAAATTGCAGGATAAGAAATTCCTCATCTTGTAATTTTTTTGCTTTATATAAAAATGCAAAGACTGGTCTACTATATGCATGCTTATTAAAAAATCTTTTTTGCTTAAGTTTTCTTCATGCTTTCATAGCATCTGGAGGACTCTTCTTGAAAATTTTTTATACCGTAATCTTCAAGAATATCAATTTCTTCTTGCCATAAATGATATTTACAGAATTCGACAATATATTAAGCTTATAGTTTTTTAACAATTATTTGCATTTTAATTTTTTTTGATTTATTATAGAACCATAAGCCGATTTTGATAGAATGTGTCAGTACACATTCTATTTTAAAAAGCAAAACCTTTTAAAAGGTTCGCAACCGGCTCAAAACAGTATTAGACAACGCATACACCCGCTATGCAGCACATTAAACAAAAAGGAAAATAATATGGGTATCAAAGGTAAAAATGACAGAATGGTAGTTCTAGCTTGTGAAGATTGCAAGGAAAGAAACTACACTACAGTAAAAAATAAAAAAAATACTAAAGAAAGACTTGAATTGAGCAAATATTGCCCGACTTGCAAAAAACATACTAATCACAAAGAAACTAAGTAATGTTTTGTATTTACCGGCTAAACTTACATTTGCACAACGGTATGTTTATCCGGTGGGGTTCGGGAATTTACCCTTAGGTTGTTTGGAGATCGCTCCAAATCTTAAATCCCGGGCGTAAAAATTTGAAAATTCAATATCACAATTTTCCGGATTAATTTCCGGATAAGCGTCCTTAGTTCAGTTGGTAGAACGTCGGTCTCCAAAACCGGATGTCGAGGGTTCGAGTCCTTCAGGGCGCGATTTATTAAAAGTCAAAGGATACAATATGGATAATACGTTTAACGCATTTGTAGAAGCAATAAAAAAATACTTCCGCGGCGTGCGCGCCGAGTGGGGCAAGATTACCTGGCCCGAACAACGCCAGGTCGTTATGGAAACTTTCTTCGTGATAGTTATCGTTTTTGTTTTTACTCTTGCCGTGTATTTGATGGACATTATCTTTAAAGCTTTGCTTGGCTTTATAAAATAATAACCGGATTAAAATATAAAAAGAATAAAGGTGGCTTATGACTAAAAAAGAAAAATCTATGGAAGAAGAATTGAACGAAGATAAATTGGCTGAACAAAAAGCAGCCGAAGCTGAAGTTCAAGCACAAGAAGAAGCTAAAAAAGCTAAAAATAACCAGAAACGCTGGTATATTGTCCATACATATTCAGGTCACGAAAACAAGGTGAAAGTTAACCTTGAAAAACGTATTGAATATATGAATATGGGTGAAAAAATCTTCCGTATTGAAGTTCCACAAAAAACGGTTACCCAGATTAAAGGCGGTAAAAAACAAGAACGTGAAGAGAAAATTTTCCCGGGCTACGTTCTCGTTGAAATGATAATGGATGAGGACAGCTGGTATGTTGTAAGACATACAGCAGGTGTTACAAAGTTCGTAGGATCTGCAAAACGTCCTATCCCGGCTAAAGAAAGCGAAATTAAAAAGATTATTCACAGATCATCATCTCAATCCCAAAAAGTTGAACTTGATGTTAAAGCCGGTGATAAAGTCCGTATTGTTTCAGGGCCGTTTGCTGACTTCATCGCTGATATTATTGAAGTTTATCCGGATAAATCCAAACTTCGTGCCAATGTTTCAATATTTGGCCGCGAAACTCCGGTTGAACTTGAATATAAACAAATTAACAAACTTTAATTAATTAGTACATAAACGTGGAAGGATTTTCACTGTGTGGGTGAAAACCGTTACTACCACAAAAGGAGAAAAAAATGGCAAAAAAAGTAGTAGGAAAAATTAAGCTTCAAATTGAAGCCGGAAAAGCAAATCCGTCACCTCCGGTCGGCCCGGCATTAGGCCAACACGGTGTTAACATCATGGATTTTTGTAAACAATTTAACGCAAAAACTGAATCCCAGGCAGGATATATTATTCCTGTTATCATTGATGTTTACGAGGACAGAAGTTTTTCATTCGTTATTAAATCTCCGCCGGCACCGGTGTTGATTAAAAAAGCTTTGAATCTTTCTAAAGGTTCTGCTGTTCCGAATAAAGATAAAGTTGCTGAAATTACCAGAGCTCAGTTGGAAGAAATCGCCAAAATTAAAATGAACGATTTGAACGCAACTACTATGGAAGCGGCTGTTAAAATGATTGCCGGTTCTTGCAGAGCTATGGGCGTTACAGTAAAAGACTAATGCAATACTTAAGTTGCGCTTACACCGGTGTTGCCGGTTTAAACCGCAATTTAGTTTTGCTGCTTAAGCAGGATTTACCTGATGAGCGTTAATGTTACAACAAAATTACTTTAAGTATGGAAGGACGTCAGTCCGCTAACACCACGAAAGGAAAGAGCCTTCATCATAATACTTAAAAAGTAAACATGAATTTACAAAGAAGGATGAAAAAAATGGCAAAATTAACTAAAAAACAAAAGAAAATGCAAGAAATGCTTGCTGATTTCACTCAACCGGCAACAGCAGTTGATTGTATAAAGAAATTAAAAGAAATATCAAAAGAGCTTTCAAAGTTCAATGAAACAGTTGAATGTCACATGAGATTAGGTATTGACGTAAGACAAGCAGACCAGCAGATTCGTTCAACAGTTGTATTACCTGCAGGCTTAGGTAAGACAGTAAGAGTTTGTGTAATAGCAAAAGGCGCGAAAGCTACTGAAGCAAAGGATGCCGGAGCTGATTATGCCGGAGCTGAAGAAATCATTGATAAGATTTCAGAAGGCTGGTTTGAATTTGATACCTTGATTGCAACTCCTGATTGTATGGGCATGTTGGGTAAATTAGGCCGTGTACTTGGGCCTAAAGGTTTAATGCCTAACCCTAAAACCGGAACTGTTACAATGGATGTTGCAAAGGCTGTTAAAGATGCAAAAGCAGGTAAAGTTGAATTCCGTGCTGACAAGCAAGGTATGATTCACTGTCCGATTGGTAAAGCGGAATTTAGTGAAGAAGATTTGATTAAAAACTATGCAACTTTAGCTGACGCTATTTTGAGAGCTAAACCGGCTTCTGCAAAAGGTACTTTTGTTAAGTCTGTATATCTTGCAACTACAATGGGACCTGGTTTAAAACTAGATCCGAAGGTATTTGCGGCAGAAGTAAAAGAATTAATTGCCGGTTAATTCCCGTGCAAAATCAATAAAAAATCCCCTTGAATTTCAGGGGGATTTTTTGTATATGTGCAGAAAAGATGGATAAAAAGATTAGGGGTTGCAAAAATAAAAAAATAGTATATAATGGAGGAAAAGGAGGATAAAAGCATGGAAAAGCCAAGTATAGTATGGAATACGGGGGGGGGGGGGTAACGAACCTCAAGGGAGACAAGGGCTGTGGCTGAGCCACTTCACCATGACGCTTCGCTGTGTGAACCGTAATGAAATAGTGAAAAGAAGTAATATAGTTGTAGGCTACGCGCCCAAACAAGAAATCAAAACCAGTAAGTTGGTCAAGCAATTATGTCATCCTGAACTGCGGATTTTGTGTAGAGTGAGGACGGAGTCCGAAACTCGAAGTAGCGCGAACAAAAGAGAATGTGAGCGAAGCGAAATGAACGACTTGTTCGCGTGGAACAATAATCCAAGACATGTTTCAGGATCTTGCCACCGATACATTATACCGACCAAGGAAAAAATTAACAATATACCCTCTGCGTCTCACGCAGCGCAGCGTAAAGTAAAAGGGGACTTTGTCCCCCAAAAAGAAAGCGAGACTGGATGGTTGAGCAAGCAATTATGTCATCCTGAACTTGTTTCAGGATCTTGCCACCGAAATATTATACCGTCGCCAGAAAATATCAAGAATATACCCTCTGCGTCTCACGCAGCGAAGCGTCAAGTA
>CALUYR010000111.1 GCA_944325045.1 Candidatus Gastranaerophilales bacterium | reverse complement strand
ATGTCATCCTGAACTTGTTTCAGGATCTAGCCCCCGAAAGATTATACCGTCGCCAGAAAACATCAACAATATACCCTCTGCGTCCCGGAAAGCGAAGCGTTATGTAAAAGGGAACTACGTTCCCCGCAAGGCAGCATTCACGTTAGCCGAAGTTTTAATAACTCTCGGCATAATCGGTGTTGTAGCAGCAATGACCCTGCCGACTTTAATCCAAAACCAGCAGGAAAAAGAAAAGGTTGTAAGATTAAAGAAAGCATACAGTGTCCTAAACAGCGCAATCCAGCGGGCAATAACCGAGGACGGGCCTATTTCCAGCTGGAGCGGTATTAACACATCCCTAATAGCCGAAGACGATATGTCTGATGAAGAAAAAGAGGAGATTTCTGCCGCGAATGGTGCTACCATTTCAGCTTTTTTATCACATATAAAACCATATTTAAATGTAATAAAATATTGTGAAGATCCAAACGATGATATTTGTGCCCCCAAAATGCCAAGATATTCATTGGATGGAACAGCTTATAGTTATTTTCGAGATCGTGTAGTCCTTTCTGACGGCACCGCTATAATTTCTGTTTGGATAGATAATCCTACATGTAGTGCTAAAGCAGGCAATGCAAAAGCTTTACAAAAGGTATGTGGTCAAATGTTTGTAGATATAAAAGCCGATAAAACCGATCGAAAAGTTACCGGAGATACAGTGTTTTTGTTTTGGATAACCGAATATGGTCTATACCCTATGGGATCTGCGATGGAAGTCAAGGGTGTCAGACAAGATTATACTTTTGAGGGGGCTTGTAATATCTCAAAGCCCGGGAATTTTAATGGGTATGGCTGTGCAGCGTGGGTTTTACAGAATGAGAATCTGGATTATAAGAAATGCTCAGACTTAAGTTGGAACGGCAAAAGAAAGTGCAAATAATTCCTCATAAAAAAAACGACCCTTGGGTCGTTTTTTTATGCTTTAACTTTTTTAATAGCTTTTTGAACTCGTTTCAGGGTTTTTTCTTTGCCTATAATTGCGAGGATTGCGGTCATATCAGCTCCGCAGGTTCTTCCGGTTACCGCTGCTCTGATTGCCCACATTGTAATTTTGGGTTTAATTCCTTTTTCTTTATATTCTCCTCTAAATACTTCCAACTTGTGGTGTAAGTTTTCTTCTTCAAATTCCCATCCTTGAGCTTGTCTTGCAAACTCTTCCAAAACATCCTGCGAAACCTCCGTATCTATTACATTTTTCTGTACTTCCGGCTCAATTTCAACATCCTCCCCAAAGAAGTACGGAACCGCATCCGTAATATCTGATAATATTGTTAACGGTTCACGCGTAACTTCTACCATTCTTGTGTATTGAGCATCTGTTAACTCTGTTAAATCGTATTTTGTTAAATACGGTTTTAACCTTTCTTTTAAATCATTTATATCCAACATCTTAATATAATGGCTGTTCATCCAGTTTAGTTTATCGTATTCAAAAATTGAGTTTGAAGATGAAATTTCATTAATCCTGAAATCTTTAGCAATTTCATCAACAGTCTTAATTTCAACACCGTCAGAAGGCGACCATCCGAGCAGTGCAACAAAGTTTATGAGAGCATTTGTTAAGTATCCTTTTTCAACAAACTCAGATACAGCTGTAGCACCGTGGCGTTTAGAGAGTTTGCTTCTATCCGGTGCAAGAATCATTCCCAGATGTCCAAATTCAGGAACTTTTTCTCCCAAAGCTTCATAAATTAAAATTTGTTTAAATGTGTTAGAGATATGATCTTCCCCGCGGATAATGTGGGAAATTTTCATAAGCATATCATCTATAACAACCGCGAAATTATATGTCGGGGCGCCGTTTGATTTCATAATAACAAAGTCGCCAAGCAGATCTGTATCCATGTGCAGTTCACCTTTAACCATATCGTTAAATTTCAAAATTGAGCTGTCGTGGAAAGCTTTTTGTGCTTTTGCTATATTAAATCTTATTGCAGGTTTTCTGCCTTCTTTTCTATATTGTTCTTTTTGTTCTTCTGTTAAGTTCACGCATTTTTTTGAATAAACATAAGGTTTTTTATTTTGCGTAGCGAGTTTTTTTTCTTCATCCAATTCTTCCGGCGTACAGAAACATTCATAAGCGTAGCCTTTATCAAGAAGAATTTGGACGTATTTAGGGTAAATATCAAATCTTTCTGATTGTGTGTAAGGGCCGTATTCTCCTCCTACATCCGGGCCTTCGTCCCAGTTTAAGCCTAAAGCTTTCAAGCTGTCAAAAATATTATCAATATATGCCTGGCTTGTACGTTCGGCATCGGTATCTTCTATTCTTAAAATAAATTTTCCGTTATTTTTTTTTGCAAATAAATAGTTGAATAAAGCTGTTCTTGCTGTTCCGATATGCAAGTTTCCGCTTGGTGACGGAGCTATTCTGACTCTTACTTCTGACATAATTCCTTCTTTCTTTTTTTAAACGACCAGGTTTATAAGAACTTAATTGTATTAAGTCTGTTTCATCTAATTTATCAAGAGAAGTTTAAGGGTATAAATTTATTTTTATTATTCCTCTTGCATATATCAGGTTAGCACGAGCACGTTTTGATTTCAAGGGTTCAGGCTAATATTTTTTCAGGGTTTAAATTTTTGAATTTATGTGTTATAATAAATTAATATAATAATATGAGGGAAAATCATGGACATAAACAATATTGAAAACGAAAATTTAGATATAAAAGTTGCAAAAATTTTACATAAAGACGTTCTTGAAAAGGGGGTTAAGGTAGCGGAGGCCGATGTTTTTTATGATGAGGACGGCAAACGCGTAAGACAGATTACATATATTGATATGAACGATAACAGAAGATACGATTTAATCTCAAGTGTGAGCGAATACAAGAATGGTGTAATTTATAAACACAGTGTTATTAAGGTAAAACAGATTGTCAGATATAATCTTGACGGTTCAATCAGAAATGTAACTAATTTTTCCTAATCAGATGATTTAGCTGATTATTTATTTCACTGTAAAAATTCAGTATGTTTTGCAGGAAGAGATTTGTTTTGCCCGAATAATTTTATAATCAGATCTATTTGTTGCTTAACAGAAAATTTTTCGCAAGATTAATTTCTTGTTCATGCGTTAAGTTTTGGTTTTCTAATTTTTGCTTAAGTATGTAGTTAAAGCAATCCTGATATCTGGCTGATGGTTTTATTCCGAGATTTTGCAAATCAGTTCCGTTTATGGAAATTGAGATGTTTGCCAAATTATTCAGGTAATGGCTGGCTGTACATTTGTTTTTAAGTATTCCGTATATTATAACTGATTCTGTTTTAAGATTTTTGAATGCGTTGTAAATTTCGTAATCGGTATTAAGAGCGAGATTTTCTACGGAGGTGTAATCTTTTATGATCCTTTTTTCTTCTTTAGTAAGTTCAAGATTTGAAAGATCTTTTAAGGCTGCTAAATATATGAGCCAGATATGTGACTGATTAATTAGATTTTTATATTCATCTACAAAGTTTTGAATATTAATTTTCGGTATTGAGATTTCGTTTTTTGTTACAAGTTTATAGATTTTTTTGTCAATAAATTCATCAAAAGCTTTTTGCGAATTAAGGTTAAAGGTTTCGGAGAGTTCTTTTTTCAAACGCTTAAAACTCATATCATAATTAATATTTTTTAAATATTCGTCTCTTAATATCGTCGTATGTTCATCAAGTTCAAAGTTAAACCGTACGGCAAATTTAAGTGCCCTTAAGATTCTTGTCGGATCTTCAATAAAACTTTTGTCGTGTAAGACTTTAATTTTCCCTGCTTTAAGGTCGTCTAAGCCTCCGGTATAATCCAAAATTTTTCCGGTCTTGAAATTTTTAGCCAGAGTATTAATTGTAAAATCCCGTCTTAAGACGTCTTGTTTTAATGAACATCCTATTTCCGTAACCGTTGGGAGATGCCCCGGACGTTCGTAAATTTCAGATCGGGTTGATGCAATGTCAATTTCTCTGCCGTCAATCCTTACTCTTACGGTTCCAAAAGGCTCATTGATTTGTAGAATTTCTGCATTTTTAATTGTTTTAGCATAATCTATTGCGTTTCCTGCATAAGTTAAATCAATATCAAAGCTTTCAGCCCCAAGCAGTTCATCACGAACCACTCCGCCTATGTAAAAAAGATTTGCCGTGTCTGCTGTAATGTTAATTTTACTATGCATGCCTAACCTCCCGGGCGCTGCTCTGCCGGTAGTGTTCCTTTAAATAGATGATGTTCATAACCTTTATTTTAGCGTAAAATTGATTTATATTCAACGGAAGAGGTAAAGCTATGTTACAGGAAGCGTCAAGAGCAATTAATTCGGCATTTAATAACAGTTTTATAAAAAAGTTAAGTTTATATCTTCACGACTGCGTAAGAGAAGAAGTTCAAAGTTCAACATTCAGAAACCTCAAGGGAGACAAGGATAACAAGTGGATATTTCTTAAAGGGAAGGAAGAATTGTTAACTGGCGGTGAAGAATTTTTGCGCCTTGACGGAAGTGACAGCAAGCTTACGGAATTAATGAGCCTTTCCAGCGCAGGTGTAAAAGATAAATATCTTATATACGGTTATTTGTTCCTGGTCGGGAAAAGTTCAAAATCTAAAAAAGCTAATGAATTTTTAACCCCGTTATTGTACCTGCCTTGCCGTTTGGAGCGTAACGGAGTTAATATTAACTGTATTCCGCAGGAAGAAGTTTTGTCTTTAAATACCGGCGCGCTTACTGCTTTAATGAAAAAAAATGACGATGACGATGAAGTTGAACAGCTGCTGGAAGGACTTCTGGAAGTTGTTCCGTCACTGCCGATTACGGATGAAAGTCTGGCTATATTTTTGACTACATTGAAATCTCTTATCCCTGAAATTGACATTAATCTTGATGATAAAAATAACGTTGATGAAGATAATGTTTCAAAAGACAGCGAAACTGACTTTTACAGTGAAAAAGTTGACTCAACAAATGTTGATGATTTTGTTCATTCCGAAGAGAACAAGCAAAAGCAGATGAAAAAGCTTGAAAAAATAAATCTTACAAGCCAGGCTGCAATAATTTTGACAAAACGTCCTACTGTTACAGCCGGTGTTTTGCATGAGCTTACTCAAATTGCTGAAAAGCCAAGCGGTGTTTACAGAGAAACAGCACTTAATGTTATTAATGAAGAATATTCGCTTTCACGCGACAAATCTTCTCCTATCAAGGATATGAAAAGTATTACGGATTTCTATCCGATAACTCCGCTTGCGCTAAGCGATTCGCAGGAAAGGGTTATTAAAAACATTGAAAACAGTAAATTTATAGCGGTACAAGGGCCTCCGGGAACCGGTAAATCCCAGACTATTGTTAACCTTGTGGCTCATCTTATCGCTAACGGTAAAACTGTTCTTGTTGCTTCGAGAATGGATAAAGCCGTTGACGTTGTTGCTGACCGGCTTAATGAGCTTGGGGCGCCGTTTTTGGCATTGCGTGCAGGCCGTTTAAATTATCAGAAACAGCTCAGCATTGAGCTGCAAAATTTACTTTCCGGAAAGGTTGATATTGATACTGATTATGAGGACAGCCTTTTTGCAAGCGTTGATGATATGAAAAATCACCTTAATCTTATTAGAGATTGCGAAAACAAATCCGAACATATCATTAAGCTTGAAAATGATTGGAGAAGTTTGTCAATTGAAACAGAAGAACATGAAAAATCTATAGGACAGCTTCAATTTATAAAATCAGCATTGAAAAAAGCCGAGATTGAATCTATTCTTAGTATTATTGCAACGTTAGAAAAGAATATGGAAAAGACCGGATTTTTTGCAAATATTGCTAATTTCGGAAGCATTAGCAGTTTGAAAAAAATTCTTAAACTAAAAGATTTTGAGGTAAATTACGAAAATTTAGGCAGGCTGAAATCAGAACTTGAGGTTGCGGCTATGATCTGGAAGTTAAGGAAGATTGAGGCTGACATTCAAAAAACCGGAAATCTGCATGTCCTTTCCGAGCAGATACGCCAGATGAAGAAAAAACAAAAGCCTCTTGCTGTAAATATACTGAAAGGCCGCAGACGGGAAGGGCTTAAAAATCTGTTAAGAGATCAGATAAAATGCAACCGGTTAAAAATTCACGCAAAATCACTGGTTGAACGCCGTCAGAATCTTCAGAACAGAATACTTGAAACAGAAGATTTTAAACCGCTCCTGGAAGCTTTTCCTTGCTGGTGTGTGACAACTTATGCCGTATCAGGTTCGCTGCCTTTAAAACCGGGAATGTTTGATGTCGCGATTATTGATGAGGCGTCGCAGTGCGATATCGCAAGTTGTTTCCCTATATTATTCCGCGCTAAGAAAGCTGTTATTGTGGGAGATGATAAGCAGCTTCCGCATTTATCATTTCTGGAAAAAGCTAAAGAACAATCTTTCCTTGCGCAGTATGGTATTCCTGATAAATATCAGCTTATGTGGCGTTTCAGGACAAACTCAATGTTTGATTTGGCGGATTATTATGCTATGAATTCAGTTATGCTTGACGAGCATTTCAGAAGTCTGC